>CALMTJ010000190.1:0-4893 GCA_937872715.1 uncultured Methylobacteriaceae bacterium | reverse complement strand
CGGGGGCGTCTGGGAATTGTTCGTGCCCGGGATCGAACCCGGCGCCCGCTACAAGTTCGAGATGATCGGCGCGGACGGCTCGCGCCTCGAGAAGGCGGACCCGGTCGCCTTCGCGGCCGAGAAGCCGCCGGCCCAGGCCTCCATAATGGCCGGCCCGCCCGATTTCGCCTGGAACGACTCGGCCTGGATGACCTCCCGGCAGGAGGGCGACCCCCGCCGCAAGCCGATGAGCGTGTACGAGTGCCATCTCGGCTCCTGGGCCCGGGTGCCGGAGGAGGGGAACCGCTTCCTCACCTATCGGGAGCTCGCGGACCGGCTCATCCCCTACGTGAAGGACCTCGGCTTCACCCATATCGAGCTCCTGCCGATCACCGAATTCCCGTTCGACGGATCGTGGGGCTACCAGCCGGTCTCGCTCTTCGCGCCGACGAGCCGCTTCGGGACGCCGGCCGATTTCGTCCATTTCGTCGAAGCCGCCCACGCGGCCGGGATCGGGATCATCCTCGACTGGGTGCCGGGCCATTTCCCGAACGACGCGCACGGCCTCGGCCTGTTCGACGGCACTCACCTCTACGAGCATGCCGACCCGCGCCAGGGCTATCACCAGGATTGGGGCACCTACATCTACAATTACGGGCGGGCGGAGGTGCAGGCCTTCCTGGTCGCAAATGCCCGGTTCTGGCTGGAGCGCTACCATCTGGATGGGCTCCGGGTGGATGCGGTCGCGTCCATGCTCTACCTCGACTATTCGCGGAAGCACGGCGAATGGGTGCCGAACCGCTACGGCGGCAACGAGAACCTGGAGGCGATCGATTTCCTGCGCCGCATGAATGAGACGGTCTACGCGGCCGATCCCGGGGTGGTGACGATCGCGGAGGAATCGACCTCCTGGCCGGGCGTATCGCACCCGACCTATACGGGCGGGCTCGGCTTCGGCTTCAAGTGGAACATGGGCTGGATGCACGACACGCTCCTGTTCATGCAGAAGGAGCCCGTCCACCGCCGCTACCACCATCACAACCTGACCTTCGGGCTGCTCTACGCTTTCTCCGAGAACTTCGTCCTGCCCCTCTCCCACGACGAGGTCGTGCACGGGAAGGGCTCGATCCTCGGCAAGATGCCGGGCGACGAGTGGCAGCGCTTCGCGAACCTGCGGGCCTATTACGGCTTCATGTGGGGGCATCCGGGCAAGAAGCTGCTCTTCATGGGCGGCGAGTTCGGCCAGGAGCGGGAGTGGAACCACGACCGCTCGCTCGACTGGCACCTCCTGGAGAACGGCTTCCACAAGGGCGTCCAGTCGCTGATCCGCGACCTGAACGGCGCCGTGCAGGCCATCCCGGCCCTGCACGAGCGGGATTGCGACGCCTCCGGCTTCCAGTGGCTGGTCGCGGACGACGCCGAGAACTCGGTCATCGCCTGGCTCCGACGCGGCGAGGACCCCGACCGGATCGCGATCGTCGTCTCCAACTTCACGCCCGTTCCACGCGAGGGCTACCGGATCGGCGTCCCGCTGCCCGGCTTCTACCGCGAGGCCGTGAACACGGATGCGGCCGCCTATGGCGGCTCCAACGTGGGCAACATGGGCGGCGTGCAGGCGGCCGAGGCGGAAGCGCACGGCCACGCCCATTCGCTCTCCCTAACGCTCCCGCCGCTCGGGACCGTGATCCTGGAGCGGCAAAGTTGACTGCGGTCAGCATTCTTGGTAAGGATATGTTCCTACTTCGTTCTAGGTGATCCTTGAGGAGTTCTCCGCCGCAGTTCGATCGGGCAAAGCTCGCTGAAGCCGTATGGCTGCTCGTAGGTTACTGTCCTCCTGAGGAGCTCGGAAACGTCAAGCTTCATAAGATGCTGTATTTCGCTGACATGTTCTCGTTCGTCCAAGAGGGGCGGCCGATCACCGGCGAGGAATACCTGAAGCAGAAATTCGGCCCGACTGCTCGACAGCTCGGCGCAGTCATTCGGCAGCTAGAAGAGCAAGGTGTTCTGAAGATCGAAGAGCAGGTTTATTTTGGGTTCAAGAAGAAGACGTATCTGATTTTAAAGTCTTATGAGCCGGCGAGGTTGTCCGAGAGCGATCAGTCGCTTCTGCGCGAGGTGGCTGATTTTGTTCGAGGGCATTCGGCCCGTAGTATCAGCGATGTCAGTCACGATTCCGTCTGGCAAGCCGCCGCGATGGGCGAGTTGCTGCCCTACTACACGGCGCTTCAACTCTCGGCTGAGGAGGCGACCGAGGACGACATGACGTGGGCGTTCGAGGCGGCGAGAACTCATGCGGCTGCGAGACACCAGTGAGGGCACGCCTTTCAGGACAACCCACACTGAGTTGTTCGAAGCAGCGTACCTTAGATTGGAGCTCACATACCCGCTTCTGTCAGAGGCGTATGATCTCATCGATTGGATGATGGCGCGCGATCCCTGGGGTGAGAGCCTTCCGGTGAGAGCATTTAGCGGACGAGAGATGAGGCTCGTGCTCACCGCTGCCACGCGACGTTTCCCCTCTTTGCGAGCTCTCGCGGAAATTGAGGAGCGGCAGAAGCTCGTGAGGCTTTGGCATCTGAGCCTTCGCAGTTAAACGCCTGCTATCGCGTCGAGGTTCTTGGAAATCGATATGACAAAGCCAACCCTCGACCTCTCCGGCCAGGTGGCGGTCGTCACCGGCGCCTCGTCCGGCATCGGGGCCGCCGTCGCGAAAGGCCTCGGGGTCGCCGGCGCCCGGGTCGTGGTGAACTTCAACTCCGACCGGGACGGCGGCGAGGCGGTCGCGGACGCGGTTCGGCAGGCCGGCTCGGACGCGATCGCGGTCGGCGGCGACGTCTCCGACGAGGGGAAGGTCGAAAACCTCTTCGCGGAGGCGAAGCGCGCCTTCGGCACCGTGCACATCCTGATCGCCAATGCGGGCCTGCAGAAGGACGCCCCCGCCGAGGCCATGACGCTCGCCGACTGGAACAAGGTGATCGGCGTCAACCTGACCGGCCAGTTTCTGTGCTGCCGGGCGGCGATCCGCGAGTTCCTCGACCGCGGGCCGCAGCCGGACGTGTCGCGCGCGACCGGCAAGATCGTCTGCATGTCGTCCGTGCACGAGCGCATCATGTGGGCCGGGCACGTGAACTACGCGGCCTCGAAGGGCGGCGTCATGCTGATGATGCAGTCGCTGGCGCAGGAATTCGCCGACCGGAAGATCCGCATCAACTCGATCGCGCCCGGCGACATCCGCACCCCGATCAACAAGGAAGCCTGGGACACGCCGGAGGCCCTGGCGAAGCTGCTGCGCCTCATCCCCTACGGCCGCATCGGCGAGCCGGAGGACATCGCGAACGCGGCCGTCTGGCTCGCCTCCGACCATTCGGATTACGTGACCGGCGCCACGCTCTTCGTGGACGGCGGCATGACGCTGTACCCGGGCTTCCGGGATAACGGGTAAGAGCGACATGAACATTGTAGACAACTGTTGACAGCTATAAAGCGCGGCGTCACCTTGCGCAGGGTCGGAGGTGGCCATGCCGAAATACGCAGCCTTGGGTGAGTTTCTCCGGGCGCAGTCTGGTTCGGAAGTCCCGATGTCGTTCCTGGACATCGAGAAAGTCATAGGATCTGAGCTCCCGCCTTCCTCCAAGAAGTATCCTGCGTGGTGGAGCAACAATCCGTCGAACAACGTGATGACTAAGATATGGCTTACTGCCGGATTTCAGACAGAGCGGGTGGATATTCCTGGACGCAAGCTCGTCTTTCGACGATCCAAGAGAATTTCGGATCCCTCCGCTTCGCAAGGCATGCTCGTGAACGAGGATGGGAAGCAGGGCGGAACCGGGAGAAGGCGCCACCCGATATTCGGCTGCATGAAGGGGACGATCACGATCGCTCCCGGCGTCGACCTCACCCAGCCACTCTGGGACGAGGGCTGATATGTCGCTTCTCCTCATCGATACGTGCGCGGTGATCTTGCTGTCATCCGACGCAAAGATCGATCAGGAGGCGGAACTCGCCCTCGACGAGGCATGGGACAGGGAAGGCACGCTGTTCATGTCTCCCATAACGGCCTGGGAAGTCGGCATGTTGGTGTCCAAGGACCGCCTGAAGATCCTTTTCACACCGGAGCGGTGGCTGGCGGATTTCATGAGGCGATCGGGAGCGCGGTGGGCGGAGATGCCTCCTGCCGTCCTCCTGGGCTCGAATTTCCTGCCGGGGAGACCGCCGAAAGATCCTGCCGATCGGATCATCGCTGCTACCGCACGTGAACTCGGTGCTACTCTGATCACCCGCGATCGCCTGCTCCTCGCCTACGGAGCGCAGGGCCACATCCGGGCGATCGCCTGTTGAGCGCGTCCGCCGCCATCATCGAGACCGACATCCCGGCCCGGCTCGACCGGCTGACCTGGAACCGCTTCCACACGCTGGTCATCGTGGCTCTCGGCATCACCTGGGTGCTGGACGGGCTCGAGGTGACGCTGGCGGGCGCGATCTCGGGCGCGCTGAAATCGCCGCAGGGGCTCGGCTTCACCAACACCGATATCGGGTTCGCGGGGACGTCCTACCTCGTCGGCGCAGTGGGAGGCGCGCTCGGCTTCGGCTGGCTCACGGACCGGCTCGGCCGCAAGAAGCTCTTCTTCATCACGCTCGCGCTCTATCTCGCAGCGACGGCCGCGACGGCGTTCAGCTGGAACCTCCCATCGTTCTGCCTCTTCCGCTTCCTGACCGGCGCCGGGAGCGGGGGCGAGTACACGGCCATCAACTCGACGATCCAGGAATTCATCCCGGCCAAGTACCGCGGCCGCACCGACCTGATCGTCAACGGCTCGTTCTGGCTCGGGGCGGCGCTTGGCGCCGGCGGCTCGGTGGTGCTGCTCGACCCGAACCTGATCCCGGGCGATTGGGGCTGGCGGACCTGCTTCCTGA
>CALMTJ010000189.1:8571-13527 GCA_937872715.1 uncultured Methylobacteriaceae bacterium | reverse complement strand
GGGCGGAGCGGGTCACTCTCGCCCGCCCGGACGACTGGCACGTCCATCTCCGCGACGGGGAGATGCTGCGCTCGGTCCTGCCCTTCACCGCCGCCCAGTTCGCGCGCGCCATCGTGATGCCGAACCTCGTGCCGCCCGTGACGACACCCGCCATGGCGGCCGGATACCGGGAGCGCATCCGGGCCGCCTTGCCCGAGGGCAGCGATTTCGAGCCGCTGATGACCTGCTACCTGACGGACCGGTCGGCGCCGGACGAGATCGAGCACGGCTACCGGGACGGCATCTGGATCGCGGCCAAGCTCTATCCGGCCGGGGCGACCACCAACTCGCATGGCGGCGTGACGGACATCGCGGCGCTCGCTCCCGTGTTCGACCGCATGGAGCGGGTCGGCATGAAGCTCCTGGTGCACGGGGAGGCCACGGACCCTGCGGTCGACATCTTCGATCGCGAAGCGGTGTTCATGGAGACCGAGCTGCTGCCGCTCCTCGCCCGCCATCCCGGTCTCAAGGTGGTGGTCGAGCACGCCACCACGGCCGAGACGCTCGACATCGTGCGGGCGCATGCGGGCCGGGCGGCCGCGACCATCACGCCCCACCACCTGATCATCAACCGGACGTCGCTCTTCCAGGGCGGACTGCGTCCGCATCTCTATTGCCTGCCCGTCGCCAAGCGCGAGCGCCACCGCCTCGCGCTCCGCCGGGCGGCCACGTCGGGCGAGGCCTGCTTCTTCATCGGCACGGACACGGCGCCGCACCTGCGGAGCGCCAAGGAGCGCGATTGCTGCTCGGCCGGAGCCTTCGTGGGGGGGACCGCGCTGCAATGCTACGTCCAGGTCTTCGACGAGGAAGGCGCGCTCGGCCGCTTCGAGGCCTTCGCGTCGCTGAACGGGGCCCGCTTCTACGGACTGCCGGTCAACGGCGGCACGATCACCCTCGTCCGGCGGCCCGGCCGCATGCCGGAGGCCGTGCCGGTCGCGGAGGACGGAATCGTGGTGTTCCGGGGCGGCGAGGACCTGCCCTGGTCCGTCGAAGAGGTCAGCCGGTGACGATGCCGGGCCGGGACGACGCCGTCGCCTCCGGCGCCATCCGGCCGGCGTCCCGCATGAAGGCGGCGAGGCGCTCCCGCTCCTCGGGACTGAGCCGGAGCCCGAGCTTGGACCGGCGCCAGAGCACGTCGTCCGGCTCCGCCGCCCATTCGTGCTCCATCAGGTAGAGCACCTCGCGTTCGGTCAGGTCGGCCCCGAAAATCCGGCCGAGATCCGCCATATCCCGCGCGCCGTCGAGGAGGCGTTCCGTACGGGTGCCGTAGGCACGGACGAGCCGGGCCGCGTGGGCCCCGGCGAGGAAAGGGTGGCGGGCGAGCGTCTCCGCCACCAGG
The DNA here is from genome assembly GCA_937872715.1 of uncultured Methylobacteriaceae bacterium. Taxonomy (GTDB): domain Bacteria; phylum Pseudomonadota; class Alphaproteobacteria; order Rhizobiales; family Beijerinckiaceae; genus Enterovirga. The sequence continues at coordinate 12,149 of CALMTJ010000189.1, read as the reverse complement.
GCCTCGTAGCCGTCGCGGGCGAAGTCGCCGCCGGGCAGCGGGCTGCCGCCGGTCCACGATGGGCGCCGCGCCGCCGGAAGGTGTGCGCGCAGCCGTTCGAGGGCGGCCTCGGCGAGGCGCCGGTAGGTCGTGATCTTGCCGCCGAACACGGACAGGAGCGGGGCCTGCCCGGCATGGCCGTCGAGATGGAGGATATAATCCCGCGTCGCCTCCTGCGCCCTTGAGGCGCCGTCGTCGTAGAGCGGCCGCACGCCGGAATAGGTCCACACGACGTCCTCCCGCCGGATCGCGACGCGGAGGTAGTCGCTCGCCGCCGCGCACAGGTAGGCGATCTCCTCCTCGCTCGCCGCGACATGCGCCGGGTCCCCGTGATAATCGCGGTCCGTCGTGCCGATCAGGGTGAACTCGCCCTCGTAGGGCACCGCGAAGACGATCCGGCCGTCCGCGTTCTGGAAAATGTAGGCGCGGTCATGGGCGAACAGGCTGCGGACCACGATATGGCTCCCCTGCACCAGCCGCAAAGCCGCCGGCGCGTTCAGCCGCGCGACGCCGGACAGGACCTTGCCGACCCAGGGTCCGGCGGCGTTCACCAGCACCCTCGCCCGCCAGGTCGTCCGGGCGCCATGTCGCCGAGATTCCGCGCTGACGAGCCAGCCTTCGCCTGACCTCTCCGCGCCCGTGACGCGCATGCGGGTCAGGATGCGGGCGCCCCGTTCCGCCGCATCGCGGGCGTTCAGGACGACGAGGCGGGAATCCTCGACCCAGCAATCGGAATATTCGAAGCCGACCGCGAAATCGGATTTCAGCGGGCCGCCGGCCGGATGCGACCTGAGGTCGAGCGTCCGCGTCGGGGGAAGAGGTCCGCGCCCGCCCAGGACATCGTACAGCGCGAGCCCAAGCCGGAGCAGCCATCTGGGACGCAGGCCGCGATGGTAGGGGAGGACGAAGCGCAACGGCCAAACGATGTGAGGGGCGATGCCCCACAGCACCTCCCGCTCGCGCAGCGCCTTCCTGACCAGCCCGAACTCGCCATGCTCCAGATAGCGGAGCCCGCCATGGATCAGCTTGGTGGAATTGGAGGAGGTCCCGCCGGCAAGGTCGTCCTGCTCGAAGAGGATGACGGAGGCGCCGCGGCCGGCGGCGTCCCGGGCGCTGCCGCAGCCGTTCACGCCGCCGCCGATCACCGCGATGTCGTGGATGTCGGGTGCCTGGCCGTCCAACCGCGTCGTCCCGTCCGACGTCCCCGGCTCCCGCCGCCGTTCTCGACGCTAGGGCGACCGCGGGGGCGAGACAAGCCGCCGCCATCCGTCCGAAGGGGCGCCCCGAAGCGGGCGCACCCGTCTCAGCGCGCGGAAAGGGCGGCCCGCACGAGCCAGACGATCGCGGCCGTCTCGGCCAGGATGCCCCCGATCTCGCTCCGGACCTTCGGTCCGACCAGCGTCGCCATCCTGCTCATCTCTCGTGCTCCCGTCCCGTTCGAGTCGGGACCGGGATAGGGTTGCCATGTTGCGGCGTGATTGCAGTGCGGTTTCGCACGCGATCTGTGGCCTCCTGTCGGGGATTGCGGCACTCCCCGTGTCGTGATGCGGACGCGAGGCGCCGACCGGAACTCCCCCGAGGGCCGCCGGTTGGATGCCGGCGCAGCGTGGTCGGAGCGCCGGATGTCGAAACAGGAAGAGCCGGGCGACGAGAACATCGTCGATCCGCGAGAGGCTGCGGAATCGGTGGGGCTCGTGTACGTGACGGACGATCGGCCGGGCATCACGCGGCAGCCGGCCGGCAAGTCGTTCAGCTATCGATCACCCGACGGCAAGGCCATCAAGGACGGGGCCGTGCTGGACCGGATCCGCAAGCTCGCCGTCCCTCCGGCCTACACCGATGTTTGGATCTGCCCGAGTGCGAAGGGACATATCCAGGCGACCGGCCGGGATGCAAAGGGCCGCAAGCAGTACCGCTACCACCCGAAATTCCGGGAGATGCGGGATTCGACCAAGTACGAGCACATGCTGGATTTCGCCCGCGGCCTCCCGGCGATCCGCGAGACCATCGCGAACGACATGCGGCGGCGGGGCATGCCGCGCGAGAAGGTCCTGGCGACGGTCGTCTACCTCCTCGAGAACACGCTGATCCGGGTCGGCAACGACGATTACGTGAAGCAGAACCAGAGCTACGGCTTGACGACGCTGGAGGACGACCACGTCACGGTGCGGGGCTCGGAGCTGAAATTCCAGTTCAAGGGGAAGTCAGGCAAGACCTGGAACCTGAAGATCAGGGACAAGCGCATCGCCAAGATCGTCAAGGATTGCCAGGACCTGCCCGGGCAGGAGCTGTTCCAGTACATCGACGAGGAGGGCGTGCAGCGGGACGTGACCTCCGCGGACGTGAACGCCTACCTGCGCGAGATCACCGGCCGAGACGTGACCGCGAAGGATTTCCGCACCTGGGCCGGGACGGTTCTGGCCGCCATGGCGCTGACCGAGTTCGAGACCTTCGACACGGATGCCCGGGCGAAGAAGAACGTCAGGGCCGCGATCGAGCACGTTTCGGCCCGCCTCGGCAACACGCCCACCATCTGCCGGAAATGCTACGTCCACCCGGAGATCCTGCACAGCTACCTGCAGGGCGAGATGATGCTGAACGTCAAGCAGGAGGTGGAGGACGAGCTTCGGACGAAGCTCTCGACCCTGAAGCCCGAGGAGGCGGCCGTGCTGAGCCTGCTCGAGACGCGCCTCAGCCGCGACCTGACGGACACGCTGCGGCGGGCCGCAGAGGCGGCCTGATCCCGGACGTCATCGCGAGCGGAGCGATCCGTTCGACGCGCGTCCCTGGATCGCTTCGCTGCGCTCGCGGCGACGAGCGGTCAGGCCGGAACGAGACCGAGCCGCTCGTCCCGGCGGCGGAGCCAGGCCAGGATTGGGATGGCGAGCAGCACCATCCAGAGTTTTCCGAGGATCTGCCCAGGCAGGAAATCGAGGCTCCCGAAGGCGAGGTGGAGGAACACGGCCGAATCCACGACGAGACCGACCGCGCTCGACGCCACGACGGCGAGGACGAAGCGGCGGCGCTGGAGCGGCGTGTAGACGAAGAAATCCGCCAGTTCCGACAGCACGAAGGCGGTCGCGGACGCGACCACGATCGCGGGCGGGGCGAGCCAGGTCGAGATCACGGCGCCGGCCGCGATGGCCGCGAGGCCGGCCGGCGCCCCGAGCCGGCGCTGCACGACGTCCCGCAGGACGAGCGCGAGCCCGATCATCAGGACGCCCGAGGGCGCCATGGTCCCGGGCGCGACCGGGATCAGGCAGGGGCTCTCCGGCGGGCACATGGTCCCGACATGCCCGATCATCCAGTTCGCGGCCGGGATGGTCAGGATGAAGAGGGCGAGGGCGAAGGCGCCCTCCGCCCGTTCGCGGGTGATCGTCATGGGGCGCTTCTAGCGCGGGGTCGGGCCCGGTCAACGCTTTGAGAGTCCCCGGACGGATCCGATGACGATGGATGCGTCATGGCCGGGGGGGGGGGGGGGCCGCCCCCGCGGGGCCGCGGGGGGGGGCGGGGGGGGGGGCGCCCCCGGCCCGGGGGGG
>CALMTJ010000189.1:6528-8561 GCA_937872715.1 uncultured Methylobacteriaceae bacterium | reverse complement strand
GCCATGACGGACCCGACCGATATCCAGGGAGTTTCGTTCGAAGATCCTAGAGCCGATCCGTCATCGCGAGACGGCGAAGCCGACGAGGCAACGCACCCGGCCGGCGCACCGCCTGAGTTGCTTCGCTTCGCTCGCGATAGCGCACAGGATCGGACCCGCCGGCCTAATGCGCCAGGCTCTTGTTGATGGAATCGACCACCTTCTTGGCGTCGCCGAACAGCATCATGGTATTGTCGTTGAAGAAGAGCGGGTTCTCGACGCCCGCATAGCCCGACCCCATGCCGCGCTTGATGAACAGCACGGTCTTCGCCTTCTCCACGTCGAGGATCGGCATGCCGTAGATGGGCGAGGTCTTGTCCGTCTTGGCGGACGGGTTGGTGACGTCGTTGGCGCCGATCACGAAGGCGACGTCGGCCTGCGGGAACTCGCCGTTGATGTCCTCGAGCTCGAACACCTCGTCATAGGGCACGCTCGCCTCGGCCAGCAGCACGTTCATGTGCCCGGGCATCCGGCCCGCGACCGGGTGGATCGCGTATTTCACCTCGACCCCGGCCTTCTTCAGGCTGTCGGCCATCTCGCGGAGCGCGTGCTGCGCTTGCGCAACCGCCATGCCGTAGCCCGGCACGATGATCACCTTCTCGGCGTTCTGCATGATGTAGGCGGCATCGTCGGCCGAGCCCTGCTTCACCGGGCGGGACTCGACGGCGCCGGCCGCCGCGCCGGCCGTCTCGCCGCCGAAGCCGCCCAGGATGACGGAGACGAACGAGCGGTTCATCCCCTTGCACATGATGTAGGACAGGATGGCGCCGGAGGAGCCGACGAGCGCGCCCGTGATGATGAGCGCGAGGTTGCCCAGCGTGAACCCGATCCCGGCCGCCGCCCAGCCGGAATAGGAGTTCAGCATGGAGACCACGACCGGCATGTCGGCGCCGCCGATCGGGATGATCAGCGTCACGCCGATCACGAAGGAGGCCAGCACGATCAGCCAGAAGGCGAAGTGGCTCTCCGTCCGGATCAGCACGGCGATCAGCACGACGAGCAGCACCGCGAGGCCGATATTGATGAGGTGACGCTGCGGCAAGAGGATCGGCCGGCCGGACATGCGGCCGTCGAGCTTCAGGAAGGCGATGACGGAGCCCGTGAAGGTCACGGCCCCGATGGCGACGCCGAGCGACATCTCGAACAGCGATCCGCCCCAGATGCGGCCGGTCGCCGGGTCGACGATGTCGAAGGCCTGGGGAGCGTAGAGCGCGCCCGCCGCGACCAGCACGGCGGCGAGGCCTACAAGCGAGTGGAAGGCGGCCACGAGCTGCGGCATGGCGGTCATCGGCACGCGCCGGGCCACCACGGCACCGGCGCCGCCGCCTATGGCGAGGCCAAGGATCACGAGGAGCCACGCCGTCCCGCCGGCCGGCGGATGCCCGGCGAGCGTGGTGAGGACCGCGATCGCCATGCCGACCATGCCGAACAGGTTGCCCTGCCGGGAGGTGGTCGGGTGCGACAGACCCCGGAGGGCGAGGACGAAGAGGACGCCCGCGACGAGGTAGAGAAGAGCGGAGAGGTTGGCGGACATGAGGCTGCCTCACCCCTTCTTTCTGTACATGGCGAGCATGCGCTGGGTCACCAGGAAGCCGCCGAAGATGTTCACGGAGGCGAGGATCACGGCCAGGAAGCCGAAGACCCTCGCCCATGTCGTACCCGAGCCGAGCCCCGGCGCGGCCGCGACACCGACGGAGAGGAGCCCGCCCACCACGATCACGGACGAGATGGCGTTGGTCACCGACATCAGCGGGGTGTGGAGCGCCGGGGTCACCGACCACACGACGTAATAGCCGACGAACACCGCCAGCACGAAGACCGCGAGCTCGAACACGACGGGATCGACATGGCCGCCGGTCGCGGCGCTCGCGGCCTGGGCGAGGCCGCCGGGCCGGAGCTGGTCGAGATAGCCGAGCGCGGAGCCGGCATTGTCGCGCGCGGCCGCCGCCGCGGCCCGGGCCGCGTCGATGGTCTGCTGGTCAGTGGCCATCAGG
>CALMTJ010000189.1:0-6518 GCA_937872715.1 uncultured Methylobacteriaceae bacterium | reverse complement strand
GTGCACCCCACTCCTCATGCTGAGGTGCCGAGCCAAGCTCGGCCTCGAAGCACGCAGGTTCGTGGGTCCTTCGAGGCCCCGCTTCGCGGGGCACCTCAGGATGAGGATCGGGGTGCAACGGCCGAAGCTCTACAGCGTCACGGCGGCGGCGACGCTCGTCGCCGGGGCCGACGTCGCGGCCGTCGCGACGGCCGGCTGGGATGCCGTCGGCTGCGCGGCGGCGCCGAACAGGCTGTGCACCACGGCGCCGTTGCGGGTGAGGAGCGTCGCCCGGACGAGCTCGTCGTCCCACTTCACGGCGAGGCTCTTCGCCGCCTTGTCCACCAGCGTCTCGACGAAGCTGTAGAGGTTGCGGGCGTAGAGGCTCGAACCCGTCGCCGCGAGACGCTCGACGGAGGAATAGCCGACGATCTTCACCCCGTTCGCGGCGGTGACCATCTCCCCTGCCCGGGCGCCCTCGACGTTGCCGCCGCGCTCCGTCGCGAGGTCGACCAGGACGGAGCCGGGCCGCATGGCCGCCACCATGGCGGCGGAGACGAGCTTCGGGGCCGGCCGGCCCGGGATCAGCGCGGTCGTGACCACGATGTCCTGCTTGGCGATGTGGGACGCCGTGAGCGCCGCCTGCTTCGCCTGGTACTCGGCCGACATCTGCTTCGCGTAGCCGCCCGCGGTCTCCGCCTGCTTGAACTCCTCGTCCTCGACCGCGATGAACTTCGCGCCGAGCGACTCGACCTGCTCCTTGGCGGCCGGGCGGACGTCCGTCGCCGTCACCACGGCCCCGAGACGGCGCGCCGTCGCGATGGCCTGGAGCCCCGCGACGCCGGCCCCCATCACGAAGATGCGGGCGGCCGGCACCGTGCCGGCGGCGGTCATCATCATCGGCAGCGCCCGGCCGTATTCGGCCGCGCCGTCGATCACGGCCCGGTAGCCGGCGAGGTTCGCCTGGCTCGACAGCACGTCCATCACCTGGGCGCGGGTGATGCGGGGCATCAGCTCCATGGCGAAGGCGGAGACGCCAGCCTGGGCCAGGGCGCGGAGCTCGGCCTCGTGGCCGTGCGGGTCCATGATGGCGATCGCCAAGGCGCCCGGCTTGGCGCCCGCAAGCGCCGCGGCATCGGGGCGGCGCACGGTCAGGATGACGTCGGCATCCCGGATCGCCGCGCCGGGATCGGCCGCTATCGTGGCACCCGACGCCTCGAATTCGGAATCGGGGAAGCCCGCCGCCTTGCCGGCATCCCTCTGCACGGCGACCTCCGCCCCGAGCGTCCGGTACTTCTTGACCGTCTCGGGCGTGGCCGCGACCCGGGTCTCGGACGGGGCGTCGGACAGGACCGCGATCCGCATGCATCTTACCCCTTCATCCGTCCGCCCGATCAGGCGGACGCGCGGCTGCGTTGGTGGCGAGGTGTCCGGCGTCCCGCCGGATCAGGAGATCCGGCCGGATCAGTAGAAGAGCAGCATCAGCAGAAGGACGGCAAGCACGGTCGCGGGCGGCTTCCACGCCAGCGACCTCGACATCAGCCCGATCGCGGTCGCCACATGGGCCAGCACGATCATCACCATCGCGGACATCCAGGCGTGCTTCACGCCGCCGACCGCCAGCCCGACCACGATGCAGGCGACGAAGAGGGCGCCGACCGTCGTGAAATGGGTGAAGCCGTCATAGGTCGTCTCGTGCGCCCGGCCGTCCATCTCGGGCCGATAGCCCTGCGCCGAACCGTCCGTCGTGCTCGCCATGGCCGTGCCGTCCCTCTCCCCAGCGGTTCGTAGCGGATGCGTCCCCGCCTCGCAATCGTCAGGCCATCGCGGCGATGCCGGCCCGGTCGAGTGCGACGGCCTGCCGGCTCGCCAGCGCCTCGGCCGAGAAGCCCACGATCTCGGCCGCGAACATCTGCCGGAAGTTCAGCTCGGCGTTGAGGTGGAGGAACACGGCCCCGAGGCCCACCGCCGCCCGGTCCATGAACACGAACTCGCGGGGCACCGTGACCGGGCCCTTCTCCCGAAGCGCCATGTGCACCTGGTAGGCCTGCTTGCGGCCGTATTCGGAGGGTTTCACTCCGTCCGCTATCGTGCGGACGCGGTCGTCGAGCAGCGGCCCGTAGATGAAGCGGGCCCAGATGTTCAGCGTGTCGACGAGGTCGGCGCTGAGCCGCCGGAAGCCCCAGGTCTCGTAGGCGTGCACCATCTGCGCGCGGTCGTCCGCCAGGAGGCCGTGATAGAGGTCGACCACGCCGGACAGGAAGCTCGGCGGGAAGACCCGGATGCAGCCGTAATCCAGGAGGTTGATGCCGGCCGCCTCGCCGCCCTCGGAGAAGACGCTGTAATTGCCGAGATGCGGGTCGCCGTGGATGACGCCGATCTGCGCGACCGGGTGCCACCACGCCTTGAACATGGCGGTCGCGAGACGGTTGCGGATCGCGAGCGGCGCGTCCTTGAAGGAGAGCATCTTCTCGCCCTCCAGCCAGTCGAGCGTCAGCAGGCGGCGGGTGGACAGGTCGGGATGCACGGCCGGGACCCGGACGGCGGGCGTATCGGCCAGGACCTCCCCGTAGAGCGCGGCGTTCTTGGCCTCGCGGCCGTAATCCAGCTCCTCCCGCAGGCGCGCGCCGATCTCGGTCGCGATCTCGCGGGTGTCGATGGCGCTGTCCATCCGCCGATGCAGCGCGAAGGCGAGGTCGAGCTGCTTCAGGTCCGCCTCCACGGCGGATTGCATGTCCGGGTACTGGAGCTTGCAGGCGAGCGGCTGCCCGGCCGTCGTCGTCGCCCTGTGGACCTGCCCAAGCGAGGCCGCCGCCGCCGGTTTCAGGTCGAAGGAGCCGAAGCGGGCGCGCCAATCCTGCCCGAGCTCGCTCACCATGCGGCGGGCCACGAAGCCGGCGCCCATCGGGGGCGCCTCGGCCTGCAGCTTGCCGAGCTCGGCCGCGTATTCCGGCGGCACGAGGTCCGGCACGGGGGAGAGGAGCTGCGCCACCTTCATGATGGGGCCCTTCAGCCCGCCGAGCGCGCTCGCGAGCGCGGCCGCGTTGCCGGCCTGCCCGCCTCCGCCGCCGAACAGGCGCTGCCCGGCGATGCGGGCCGCGACGCCGCCCACATTGGCGCCGACCCGCGCGTAGCGGACCGCACGGGCCGAGAAACGATTGGCTTCGGAATCGGGCATCTCGGGGGATTTCTCGGGTGAAGCGTCCAAGCGGGAAGCGGACAGACGTCAAGCCGCGGGCGACGCGCCCGTTCCCGGCCGCGACGTCGCGCCTAGCGATGCGCCGGGCCGGCGGCGGCCCGGAGCGCCTCGCAGCGAAAGCCGGCGCCAGGCTCCTGCGCCAGGCGCGCGGCCAGGGCCGGCAGCAGCGTTCCCGCCTCCTCCGCCAGGGTCCAGGGCGGGTTCACGACGAGGAGGCCCGACCCGGCGAGCCCGGCCCGGCCCGCCGGATCCGCCACGAGCACCTCCAGGCGCAACGCCTCGCGGCCGAGCGAAGCGGCGAACCGGGCGAGCGGCCCGTCCATCCCGGGGCCGCGCTTGATCGGATACCAGAGCGCGTAGATCCCGGTCGGCCACCTGCGGATCGCGGCGGCGAGGCGGGCGAGCGCGTGCTCGGTCTCGCCCGGTTCCTCGAAGGGCGGGTCGATCAGGACGAGGCCGCGCCGCTCCTTCGGCGGGAGGAGGGCGCCGAGCGCCGTCCAGCCGTCGAGGCGGAGCACCTTGGCGTTCGCGGTCGCGTTGAAGCGGCCGGTCAGCGTGTCGGCATCGGCCGGGTGCCTCTCGACGAACACCGCCCGGTCAGACGGCCGGATCAGCTCCCGGACGATGGCGGGCGAGCCCGGATAGACCGTCCGGCCGTAGCGCTCCCGAGTCGCGTCGAGCACCGCCCGGTACGGCGCGAGCAGCGCCTCGACATCGTCGCCGAACGGCGCGTCGAGACGGCCGATGCCGCCCTGCCATTCGCCCGTCCGTTTCGCCTCCGGGCCGGCGAGATCGTAGCGGCCGATGCCGGCATGGGTGTCCACGACCCGGAACGGCGCCTCCTTGCGGAGGAGGTGGACGAGGATGCGGACGAGGAGGACGTGCTTCGTCACGTCCGCGAAATTGCCGGCGTGAAAGGCGTGCCGGTAGTTCACGCCACCAGCTCAAGCGGACGTGACCCGACCGGGCCGAACCGGGGCGGCCCGGTCGGGTTCTGGACGGGCGTAGCTGGACCGCCGGTCCGGCCCGCGAAGTGGAGCGTCGACATGGCCAAGGAGTTGAAGACGGGCGACAAGGTCAGCTGGGATACGAGCGGGGGCAAGACCCACGGCACGGTCGTGAAGAAGCAGACGAGCGCCACGCAGATCAAAGGCCACAAGGTCGCGGCGACGAAGGACGACCCGCAATACATCGTCAAGAGCGACAAGTCGGGGAAGACGGCCTCGCACAAGCCGGCGGAGCTGAAGAAGGGCTGAGCTTCCCTTCCCGTCATCGCGAGCTCAGCGAAGCGACCCAGGGGCAGACGCACGGCCCTGGGTCGCTTCGCTCTGCTCGCGATGACGGGATCGATCGTTCCCGACCGATCACGCGAAGGACGGCCGGGTGCCGCCCGGCTCGGCGACCGCTATGCCGGACGTCACGTATTCGGACAGCTTGTTGCGGAGCGTCCGGATGGAGATGCCGAGGATCCGGGCCGCGTGGGTGCGGTTGCCGAGGCAATGGTCGAGCGTGTCGAGGATGAGGTCGCGCTCCACGTCCGCGACCGTGCGGCCGACGAGCTCGCGGGTTGCCGCGAGCGCGTTCTGGGCGGCGCGCTCCACCGGGGCGGCGCCGGACAAAGCCTCCCCGTCCGGAGCCCGGATGGCCTCCGCGCCGATGACGTCGCCCGTGGCGAGGAGCACGGCCCGGTGGATGGCGTTCTCCAGCTCGCGGACGTTGCCGCGCCACGGGTTCGCGAGGACGAGGCGCTTCGCGTCGGCGGACAGGGACCGGACCGGCAGCCCGTTCACGTCCGCGTAGCGCCTGGCGAAGAAGCCCGCGAGCTCCAGCACGTCGCCCGGCCGCTCTCGGAGGGCGGGAAGCCTGAGGTTCACGACGTTCAGCCGGAACAGGAGGTCTTCCCGGAAGGTGCCCTTGCGGACCTCTTCGGAGAGGTTCCGGTTCGACGTCGCGATCACCCGGATATCGACCGGGACGGGCTGCGAGCCGCCGACTCGGTCGATGACCCGCTCCTGCAGGGCCCGGAGCAGCTTCGCCTGGAGGCGGGCATCCATCTCGGACACCTCGTCCAGCAACAGCGTGCCCGTGCTCGCCTCCTCGAACTTGCCGATCCGGCGCGCCACCGCGCCCGTGAAGGCGCCCCTCTCGTGGCCGAACAGCTCCGATTCGAGGAGGTTGTCCGGGATCGCCGCGCAATTCACTGACACGAAGGGCCTGTCGCGCCGCGGCGACTTCAGGTGAATGTGGCGCGCCAGCACCTCCTTGCCGGTGCCGCTCTCGCCCGTGACCAGCACGGAGGCGCCGGAGCGGGCCACTTGCTCGGCGAGCTTCACCACCCGCTCCATCGCGGGATCGCGCCACACGAAGGCACGGGCATCGGCCGCCACCGCCTCGATCACGGCCGCGATCAGCTCGGGATCGGGCGGGAGTGGGATGTATTCCTTGGCGCCGGCCTGGATGGCGGCCACGGCCGAGCGGGCATCGGTGCCGGTGCCGCAGGCGACGACCGGCGTGCGGATGTGCTCGGCCTCGAGGGCGGCGACCAGCTCCGCCACGGGCAGCGGCACCTCGATCATGACGAGGTCGGCCCCGCGCGTGCGCAGGACCGCCAGGCCCTGGGCGAGACTGTCCGCCTGGCTGACGGTCGCGCCGCGATTCATGGCGATGCGGGAGGCGGCGACGAGCTCGCCCGAGAACCGCCCGATGATGAGGAGACGCATGGCCCTTGCTTTCCGTGTTCCCGCCCCGTCAGGCCGCGTCCGACCTGACGATCTCCGTGACCGTGACGCCGAGCCGGTCCTCGACCAGCACGACCTCGCCGCGCGCGACGAGCCGGTCGTTGACCAGGATGTCGACCGCCTCGCCGACCCGGCGGTCGAGCTCGAGGACGGAGCCCGGCCCGACTTTGAGGAGGTCGCCGACCGGCATGCGGAGATGGCCGAGGACAGCCGAGACCGTCACGGGCACGTCCAGGATGGGGCCGAGATCGCCGCGGCCGGGGCGGCCCTCGACCGGGCGGCCGCTCCCGAAGGCGAGGTCCTCCCCGCCGAGCTGCGGCAGGGCGAGCTCCGTGTCACTCGCCATGGGGCTCCGTCCTGGCGGACGCCCGGAGGGCGTCGGAAATCGCGGCCTCGACCGCATGGCTGTTGCGGGTCACGCCGCCGTCGGACCATTCGATGCGGACGTCGCCCGGCCCGAGATCATCCTCGCCCAGCACCACGGCGCGTCCCTCGAAGCCGCGCTCGCGAGCCATCCGGCGGAAGAGCTCGTCCGCGCCGTCGACGAGGTCCACCGGCACCCGGATGACAACGTGCGGCACGCCCCGCAGGTGGGCGAAGGC
>CALMTJ010000188.1:355-5187 GCA_937872715.1 uncultured Methylobacteriaceae bacterium | reverse complement strand
GACATCGATTGCGGCGGCATCCTCCACGGGGTTCCGGTCGAGGAGAAGGGCGCGGAGATCTTCGCCCGCGTGCTGGCCGTGGCCTCGGGGGAGCACACGAAGAGCGAGGATCTGGGATACGGCGACGCGGAATTCGTGCCGTGGCAGATCGGGGCGGTGATGTGAGAGGTTAGACTACGTTCCCGGCGGCCAAATCCTCTCTTTGCCATCGTAAGAAGAAAAGCAAGAACGGGTCACTGATGATGAGAGCGTCATTATGCCATTCGATCGGTTCCGCGTGAGACAGCTCATTACGGGCTATCTGGGCCATATGACCGCAAGCGTTTGCTACTTCGTTCTTTTGAGGTAGCTCGCCATCTTGCAGCAATTCACGTAAGCTTGCTCTAAGATCATCGTAATCAGTGCGAACCTTCGGACCAGCGTACGCTACGGCAAGCATTATTGCTTGATATATATCAACCGAGCCCCCATTCTTCAATTTGCGAGGCTTTCGATCAGTTCTTGACTGGGGACCGCGCTTTAATCGGTCGTATGTTGGAAATCCACTATTTCTTGAGACATCATCAAAGACTACATTCATATTTACATGGATAAGTTCTTTCTCTTCATCTTGCGTTCCTCGAATGCCATTAATTATACACGTTCGAGAACAAATATCTTGAACAAGTAGAGGGTTAAGGAAGGATTCCTCGCACGTTTTAATGATCAACGACGGACGAACCTGAACATTAAGTGCTGGATATCCTCGCTCTGGAATTAATCTCAACTCAGCAAGCGTCCAAGGCTCAATCTGTAAATGAACAAACCGGCCTTGCATCTCCTGCTGAACGGCAAGTGGGTCAAAAGCTCGATGAGGAACTGCTACTATCACAACATTAAGACCATCAAAAATAGAAGCCTTCAACGAGTTTACGATGACTGACTGTACTTCATGGGTAACAAAATGAAAATCGTCTATAATAAGGCTTATACCATCACTTACTAAGGCCTTTAGTGTTCGGGCTTTCTGGTCAGCCGAAAACGTTCGTTGCTCCGCGTTCGAGGAAGTCTGTGTAATGCCTCCGCCAAGTTGTCCACCAACTTTTCCAAACGCCGGAATTGTGACTTCGGCGGACATCCCGCCCCTTCCTTCTCGGGTCGACGCTGTTGTTGAGGTGCGCGAAATGCTTGATGGATACAGCTCAGAACCTGTGATCTGATCCCAGAAATCAGCCTCAGAGCGGATACGACCACCCTCAATCCACAACGACTTCTCAGACCCCAGGACACGGCGGCACAACACTGTCTTACCTGACTTGGTCGGTCCTGTTACGGTTATGATGCCATGACCTCGGGCGAGCGCGTCTTCTAACCGGCGTTCGAGATTGAGGTGCTCGCGCTGCACATAAGTGACCGACGGGAACCCTCCCGGCGTAAACACCTGTCTCAGCTGATACTGAGTCACCATGGGGATGGAATCGTCATATCGTTCTCACGTAATATACGTACATGCCGTCTGCAGATCAGTCTACTCAAGATGGTGGTCTCCGAAGCCGCCCTGCTTGTCCTACATTGGTGCCCTCCGCAGCACTAGGCAAAGGTGCTACGGCGCCCACCCGCTCACCGCCGTCTCCGCAGCGCCTGTTCGAGGATCGCGATGCCCCGTTTCCGCGCCTCCACGTTGGGGCCCGTCATGGGCGCGATCGGCGGGCGTAGGCCGAGCTCGCCGAGGCCGCCCAGCACCTCCACGTAATCGGCGAAGCCGCGCTCCTGCAGCTCGCGCCACGTGATGGCGTTCGCGGCGTAGCGGCGCAGGAGGTCGGTTTTCTCCGCGTCGGGCATGTCGCTCCGTGCCACGCCGCACGGGGTCGGGCAATGCGGCGGCGTCCGGTCGAGGCACGACGCCACGCGACCGGTGCGCGTCTCTCGCGACGCGGCCACCGGCCGCTCCTCAGGAGGAGGCGGAACGCGTAGGCTGGTCCCGACACGAGATCCATCCCACATGCCTCACGATCACGGCCCGTCCGGGCACCACGGCCACGCCCACCAACACGGCCCCGGGCATGTCCATGCGCCGGCGAGCTTCGGGCGGGCCTTCGCGGTCGGCATCGCGCTGAACACCGGGTTCGTGGCGGTCGAGGCCGCGTATGGGATCCTGTCGAACTCGATGGCGCTGCTCGCGGATGCCGGCCACAACCTGTCGGACGTGCTGGGTCTCGTCGTGGCCTGGGCGGCCGTGTCGCTGGCTAAGCGGCAGCCGACGGCGCGCTATACCTACGGCTTCGGCGCCTCATCCATCCTGGCCGCGCTCGCTAACGCGATGCTGCTCTTGGTCGCCGTGGGCGCGATCGCCTGGGAGGCGGCGCACCGGCTGTTCGCGCCCGAGCCGGTGGCCGGCCTGATCGTCACGGTCGTGGCCGCGATCGGCATCGCGGTCAACGGGCTGACGGCCTGGCTGTTCTCGTCGGGTGCTCGCGGCGACCTCAACATCCGGGGCGCCTACCTGCACATGGTGGCGGATGCCGCGGTCTCGGCCGGCGTCGTGGCGGCGGGCCTCGTCATCGGCCGGACGGGCTGGACATGGCTCGACCCGGCCGTCAGCCTCGTCATCGTCGCCGTCATCCTGTGGAGCACCTGGGGCCTGCTGGCCGGCAGCCTGCGCCTGTCGATGAACGGCGTGCCGGACGCGATCGACCCGTCCCTCGTGCGACGGGACCTGGAGGCGCTGCCCGGCGTATCGGAGGTGCACGACCTGCACATCTGGCCGCTGAGCACCACGGAGACGGCGCTGACCGCCCATCTCGTCATGCCGCGCGGCTGCCCAGGAGACGGCTTCCTCGTCGCCGTGCAGGGCGAACTGCGCGCACATCACGACATCCAGCACGCCACGCTGCAGGTGGAGACCGGTTCGGAAGCCTGCGCGATCGCGCGGGCGCATGCCTAGCCCCGGTCGAACGCCGCGAGGATCGGGCACGGGCCGGCGGAGCCCGAGCCGCATTCGTCCGCGAGGTGCCGCAGCGCCGAGCGCGCCGCGTCGAGCTCGGCGATACGGGCATCGAGAGCCGCGATGCGGTTCCGGGCCAGCTGGCGGGCGCGCGGGCGGTCGTCGGTGGCGTCGAGCGCGATCAGCTCCGCGATCTCGTCCAGCGTGAACCCTGCCGCCTGGGCGGAGCGGATGAACCGGAGCCGCCGGAGGTCCTCCGGGCCGTAGCGGCGCACGCCCGTTCCGTGCGCGCCGGCCTTCCCCCGCGCCGGCCTCCCGACCAGGCCGCGTCGCTGATAATAGCGGACCGTCTCGACGCCGACGCCGCCCGCCCGGGCGAGACCCGAGATCGTCGCCTCGAAAGGCGCTTGACTCCGTACCATGGTACGGACGCTACAAGGCGGGCGTGCCGATGCCAAGCACCGGCGCCTCGCACCCGAGGGAGATCTTCATGTCAGCCGCGACCGCCGCTCCCCGCCGGGCCACGCTCTTCCGCATGGTCACCGACACCCATGTGTGCCCCTACGGGCTGAAGGCGAAGGACCTGCTCCGCCGGGAAGGGTTCTCGGTCGAGGACCGGTGGCTCACCACCCGCGAGCAGACGGACGCGTTCAAGGCCGAGCACGGGGTGAGGACGACCCCGCAGACCTTCATCGGCGGCGAGCGGGTCGGCGGCTACGACGACCTGCGCCGGCATCTCGGCCGGGCCGTCGCCGACCCCAAGGCCACGAGCTACGTGCCCGTGGCCGCCTTGTTCGCCGTCACGGCCCTGATGGCGCTCGCCGTCAGCCACGCCGTCTACGGCACGCCGCTGACGGCGCGGGCGGCCGAGTGGTTCATCGGCATGAGCATGGTCGTGCTGGCCCTCGCCAAGCTCCAGAACGTCGAGGGCTTCGCCACGATGTTCCTGAACTACGACCTCCTGGCGAGGAGGTGGATGCCGTATTCCTACATCTACCCGTTCGCCGAGGCCTTGGCCGGGCTCCTGATGATCGCGGGGGCGCTCCGCTGGCTGTCGATCCCGATCGCCCTGTTCATCGGCACGATCGGGGCGGCATCCGTGTTCAAGGCGGTCTATCTCGACCGGCGCGAGCTCAAATGCGCCTGCGTCGGCGGGAGCAGCAACGTGCCGCTCGGCTTCGTGTCGCTGACGGAGAACGTCATGATGGTGGCGATGGCCGCCTCCATGCTGGCGGGCGCCGGCCATCCCGCTTCCGGGAGCGGCCACCTCATGCGCGGCATGGCGATGAGCCACGCACCCGCGGCCCACGCCGCGGGCCCGGCCGCGCAGGCCTACATGGCCGGCATGGAGCGGATGAACCGGGACATGAACGTCGCCATGACCGGCGACCCCGACCGGGATTTCGCCGCCATGATGGCGCCGCACCACCAGGGCGCGATCGACATGGCCCGGACCGAGCTGCGCTACGGCCGGGATGCCGACCTCCGCAAGCTGGCGGATGAGATCGTCGCGGCCCAGGAGCGCGAGATCTCCATCCTGAAGGGTTGGCTGTCGAAGAACGCGAAGTGACGCCCGGTCCGGCGGACGCGCGGGCCGGCATCTGCGGACGGAGAGCCCCTCACGGCCCTAGTCTAGATGCGTCTTGGCCGGGCTTGGCCCGGCCATCCACGTCTGTCCGGCGCCGTGACGTCGACGGGCTCGCTCGCGGCAGCCCTTCGTGGGTGGCCGGGCCAAGCCCGGCCATGACGGACTGATCGCTATCTCAGAAGGTTTGCGAGAAGCTCCGAAACCTGCGGATTTCGTCCCGGGCGTCGTCCAGGCGGCTTGCGCTTCACCCGGACTTAACCCTACCAGCCTATTGAGAGCCAAGGTGAACGTCGGATGCAGCCCGAAACGGCGACATCCGGC
>CALMTJ010000188.1:0-260 GCA_937872715.1 uncultured Methylobacteriaceae bacterium | reverse complement strand
TGCTGTCCGGCCGGCCCGCAAGCGGCTCGCGACGCCGCCGGTCCCTCGCGCAACCCGCGCTCGCGGCCGCCCTTCTCGGTTCCGCCGCCCTCCTGGCGCTGACGAACAGGGTTCCGTCGCCGTCCTCCCCAGCTTCCGGCCCCCTCGCGGCCGCCCGGCCTTCCGCCGCGGCGGTCCAGGTTGTCTCCGTCACGGGCGGCGATCGGCTGTTCCTCGATCCCCGTCCCGTGCTGGACGGCGCGGTCCGGGCGGCCTGGCCT
>CALMTJ010000187.1 GCA_937872715.1 uncultured Methylobacteriaceae bacterium | reverse complement strand
GGCGGCTGGGCGCCCGTGCCCGGCGCCCTCACGGCCGCGAAGCCGGGCACCCGCTCTCCCGGCGTCACGGCCCTGCGGGCGCGGCTCGCGGCAACGGGAGACCTCTCCGCGGACCTCGCCGCGGGCGACGTCTTCGACGAGCCGTTGGCGACCGCCCTGCGGCGCTTCCAGGACCGGCACGGACTTCCGGAAACCGGCACGGTCGGGCCACGCACCCTGGCCGAGCTGAACGTACCGGTGGAAGCCCGCATCCGCCAGCTCGACGCCTCGGCGAACCGGCTGATCGGCTCGGCCTTCCCGTTCGGCGCGCGCTACGTTGTGGGCAACGTGCCCTCGGCCGCCGTCGAGTGCAGCGCCGCTACGTCGCGGTCGTCGGCAAGACCGCCCGGCCGTCGCCGACGATCGCGGCCCGCATCCAGAACGTGAATTTCAACCCGACCTGGACGGTGCCGGTCTCCCTCATCAGGAAGGACATTATCCCGCATATGCGGAAGGATCCGGGCTACCTCGCGAAGATGCGCATCCGCATCCTCGACGCGGCCGGCCAGGAGATCGACCCGAAAACGATCGACTGGTCGACCGAGAAGGCCGCGAACTACACTCTCAGGCAGGATCCCGGCCCCGACAACTCGCTCGGCGAGGTGCGGATCGACATGCCGAACAAGCTCGCCGTGTACATGCACGACACGCCGTCGAAGAAGCTGTTCGCCCGCAACACGCGCCTGAACTCGTCGGGCTGCGTGCGGGTCGCGGGCGTGCGCGACCTCGCCCAGTGGATCCTTGAGGGCGTCCCCGGCCCGTCCGGCGCGGGCTCGACATGGGGCCAGACCGAGATCGCCGCCGCGATCGCGTCCGGGCAGCGCCAGGACGTCAGGGTGACGAAGCAGATCCCGGTGATCTGGACCTATCTCACGGGCTACGCCGTCCCGGACGGGACGGTGCATTTCCGCCCAGACGCGTACGGGCTCGACGCTCCGGCCGCCCCGGCTCCCGAAGCGCTCACCATCGAGGCGCTGGTCACCGGCTCCATCGCGCCGCCCCGCTGACGCGAGGACGCTACGGCGCCTTACGGCCCGCGGGGTCGAACTGGCGAAGAAAGGCCAGGAGGTTGTCGAGCTCCCTCTCGCTGCGGATGCCGGCGAAGACCATCTTGGTGCCGGGCACCCGCAGCTTCGGATCGTGCAGGTAGTCCCTGATCGCGGCCTCGTCCCAGGTGATGCCCGATCCCTTGTTCGCGGCCGAGTAGCTGTACCCCGGATAGGTCCCGGCAGGGCGGCCGACGATGCCGTTCAGCACCGGCCCGACCGCGTTCTGCGCGCCCTCCCCGATCTGATGGCAGGCGCGGCACTTGGTGAAGATGCGGCTCCCCGCGTCGGGGTCTCCGGCCGCCTGGGCGAAAGCCAGCCCGCCGGAGGCGCAGATCGGCAGGAGGGCGGCGAGGCATGCTCTCACGGACGGCTCCGGCGACGTGCGGCCGGCTTGTCCGCCCGTGCCCGCCGGCCCGCAAGGCCGCGCGATGTCGCGGCCCGACGGCCGCTAATCGTCGAGCGGAACCCAGCCCCGCCGCGCGGGCTCGACCAGGATCGGCCGGCTCCGGAAGCCGTAGCTCGCCGCCTGCGCGTAGGGGACGAGGCGCCCGGGCTCCGCCATCACGCGACGGTGCACGGTCCCGTATTCGGCCGGCACGTCGACCCAGCACCCGACCTTGCGGCCACCGGCGTCGCGCGACACCCGCCAGCTCCGTCCGCCCGGCCGCACGACCACGCGCTCGGTCACCGTCTCGTAGGTCGGAGGCGTGTAGATCGCGTAGGTGCGGGGCGCGCGCACCATCGCCTTCTCGACGAAGGCTCCGTACCGGGCGGGCAGCTGCTCCTCGCGGAAGCATTCGCCCGAAAAGCCCGCGGGTCCGGCAAGGGCCGGGCCGGCTCCGGCCACCAGCGCGGCCGTCAAAATCAGGGGACGCAACATCTCGACACCTCGCGCGGGCAGCCGCCGTCGCGGCCCTCGGTCCCGGCAACGCACCCGGCCCACGAACGGCCATGGGAAAATCGAGATACGGTAAAGCATCCGGTCTGCCCGCAGGCCGCGTTCCCAGGGACTTTCGCGACCTCGCGGGATGGAAGGCCGAATTGCGTTTCGGTTCGGTTTGGTTCAAGCCCGCCTCGTTCTCGAGCCCTTCGGGCAGACGGATGTCCTCAGACATGGCGAAGTGGGTCTACACCTTCGGCGACGGCAAGGCCGAGGGCGACGCGGGCATGAAGAACCTGCTGGGCGGCAAGGGCGCGAACCTCGCCGAGATGTCCAATCTCGGCCTGCCGGTGCCTCCGGGCTTAACCGTGCCGACGACCGTCTGCACCTATTTCTACGAGCACGACCGCACCTACCCGCCCGAGCTGGACGCGGAGCTGTCCGGGGCGCTCGACTACGTGGGACGTCTCGCCGGCCACGTCTTCGGCGACCCGGCCAACCCGCTCCTCGTCTCCGTGCGGTCGGGCGCCCGCGCCTCCATGCCGGGTATGATGGACACGGTGCTCAATCTCGGGCTGAACGACGTGACCGTCGAGGCGGTTGCGGCCGCATCCGGCGACAAGCGCTTCGCCTACGACAGCTACCGGCGCTTCATCACGATGTACTCGGACGTCGTGCTCGGCGTCGAGCACCACCATTTCGAGGAGGCGCTCGACCTCTTCAAGGACCGCCGGGGCTATACGCTCGACACCGACCTCTCGGCCGATGATTGGGCCGAGCTGATCGGGCGCTACAAGAAGATCGTCGAGACGGAGCTCGGCCGGCCGTTCCCGCAGGACCCGCACGAGCAGCTCTGGGGCGCGATCGGGGCCGTGTTCGGCTCATGGATGAACAGCCGGGCCATCAAGTACCGAGAGCTGAACGCCATCCCGGCCTCCTGGGGCACGGCCGTGAACGTGCAGGCCATGGTGTTCGGCAACATGGGCGACACCTCCGCGACGGGCGTCGCCTTCACCCGCAACCCGTCCACCGGCGAGAGCGCGCTCTATGGCGAGTTCCTGATCAACGCGCAGGGCGAGGACGTCGTCGCCGGCATCCGGACGCCCCAGGACATCACGGAGGCGGCCCGCCTCGCGTCGGGCTCCGACAAGCCGTCGATGGAGCGCGTGATGCCGGACGCCTATCGCGAGCTCGTCCGCATCTACGGCGTACTCGAGAGCCATTACCGCGACATGCAGGACATGGAGTTCACGGTCGAGAACGGGAAGCTCTGGATGTTGCAGACCCGTTCCGGCAAGCGCACGGCGAAGGCCGCGATCCGCATCGCGGTCGACCTCGCGGCCGAGGGGGTGATCTCCCAGGAGGAGGCGGTGGGCCGGATCGAGCCGGCCGCTCTCGACCAGCTCCTCCACCCGACGATCGATCCGAAGGCCGAGCGAAAGATCCTGGCGACCGGCCTGCCGGCGTCGCCCGGGGCCGCCTCGGGCGCGGTCGTGTTCTCGTCGGAGGAGGCGGAGGCCGCCAGGAAGGCCGGCCGCAAGGTGATCCTCGTCCGGGTCGAGACCTCGCCGGAGGACATCCACGGCATGCATGCAGCGGAGGGCATCCTCACGACCCGGGGCGGCATGACCTCCCACGCGGCCGTCGTGGCGCGCGGCATGGGCAAGCCCTGCGTGTCCGGGGCCGGCAGCATCCGGGTCGATTACGCCAAGGGCAGCTTCTCGGTGGGCGGCGCCACCGTGAAGGCGGGCGAGACGATCACCATCGACGGGGCGGCCGGCCAGGTCCTGCTCGGCGGGGTGAAGATGCAGGCGCCCGAACTGTCCGGCGAGTTCGCGACCCTGATGGGCTGGGCGGACAAGAGCCGCAAGCTCAAGGTGCGGGCGAATGCCGACACGCCGCGCGACGCGCAGACCGCCCGCGACTTCGGCGCGGAAGGCATCGGGCTCTGCCGGACGGAGCACATGTTCTTCGAGGGCGACCGGATCGTCGCGGTGCGGGAGATGATCCTGGCGGACGACGAAGCGGGCCGCCGCGCCGCCCTCGCCAAGCTCCTGCCCTATCAGCGCGGGGACTTCGTCGAGCTCTTCACCATCATGAAGGGCCTGCCGGTCACGATCCGGCTGCTCGACCCGCCCCTGCACGAGTTCCTGCCCCACACGGACAAGGAGATCGCCGAGGTCGAGGCGCAGACGGGCGTCAGCGCCGACAAGTTGAGGCGGCGGGCGGCCGAGCTGCACGAGTTCAACCCGATGCTGGGCTTCCGCGGCTGCCGGCTCGCGATCGCCTTCCCGGAGATTGCCGAGATGCAGGCCCGCGCGATCTTCGAGGCGGCGGTCGAGGCCGGCCGCGCGACAGGCGCCGCGGTCGTGCCGGAGGTCATGGTGCCGCTGATCGTGACCCGCGCCGAGTTCGACCTCGTGAAGGCCAGGATCGACGCCATGGCGGAGGCCGTGCGGACGGAGACCGGCGCCGCCGTGGAGTACCAGGTCGGCACGATGATCGAGCTGCCGCGCGCCTGCATCAAGGCCGGCGAGATCGCCGAGACGGCCGAGTTCTTCTCCTTCGGCACGAACGACCTCACCCAGACCGTGCTCGGCATCTCGCGCGACGATGCCGCGACCTTCCTCGTCCCCTATACGCAGAAGGGCATCCTGGACGCAGACCCCTTCGTCACCATCGACCAGGAAGGCGTGGGCGAGCTCGTCCGCATGGGCGTGGAGCGTGGCCGCGCGGTCCGGCCCGACCTGAAGCTCGGCATCTGCGGCGAGCATGGCGGCGATCCCGCCTCCGTCGCGTTCTGTGACACGATCGGGCTCGATTACGTGTCCTGCTCGCCCTACCGGGTGCCGATCGCCCGGCTCGCGGCCGCCCAGGCAGCGGCCGGCACCAAGGCGGCAAGCTCGGCCTGATCCACCCGCCTCATCCCGAGGTGCTCGGCGGAGCCGAGCCTCGAAGGACGCACGACCCTCCCGCGTGCTTCGAAAGCCGCCCCTGGCGGCCACCTCAGCACGAGGGAGGTATTTCAAATGGCCCTTACAGCGACCGCTCGAATTTCAGCTCGCCGTTCGGCCCCTTGATGACGAGCGAGCCGACCACGGTGTCCCATTTGGCCGAGGTGCGGAAGGCCGAGAAGAAGGCCTGCTCCGTCGCCATCACGTTCTTGTCGCAGCTGCGCTTCGTCATGGCGAGCGGACCGACGGCGATCCCCTGCTCCTTCAGCGGGAACGCCGTCGCCGAGAAGCTGTTGCAGCCGCCGAAGCCGCGCACCCGGAACTGGTCGTCGAGCGCGATGGCCGGCCGCTCCGTTCCCGCGAATGTCTTGCCGTTCATGCTGACGGCGATCCAGGACGCGCCGAGAGGGAAGCGCTTCTCCTCCTTGTGCACCGGGTTGAAGGTGCCCTGCGGCGTCTTCTGTTCGTCCTGCCGGCCCGACCGGCCGCGGAACGATTGCGCCTGCACGGCGCCCGCGAAGGCCAGCATGGACAGAACGATGGCCGAAATCCGGATCGAACGCATGACCCTCCCCATCGGTTGACGAACCGCCGCAACGTCTGCGGGCGAATTGCGGCAAACCTTGGTCGGCATCGCGCTCAGGATCCCGGATCGCCGAGACGCCGGAGGAGGCGGTCGAGGAGCGGGTTCGCCGTGTCGAACGCGTAATCGAGCGCCCTCACCGTCACGTCGCGGGCGCCCGCGCCGACGAGCGCGTCGACCAGGCCGAAGACGGTTCCGCGCGGGCATCGGATCACGAGTTCCGACCCGTTCGCCGGGCCGTTCGACACGCGCGCACCCGCCCGGGCGGCGAGCGCGGCGACCGCACGGGAGGACGACGGGTCGAGCCACCCCCTCACCTCGCGGGTGGTCCGAGCCGTCTCCTCCGCGGCGATGCGCGACAGGAGCGTGCGGGCCGCGGCGCGCGCCCGTGCCCCCCAGGGCGCCTTCAGGGACGCCATGAGGTTCGCCTCCGAGCGCAGGATCGTGCCGTCGTCGAGCACCCGAAGACCGTTGGCCACGAGGGTGGCGCCCGTGGTCGTGATGTCGACGATGAGGTCGGCCGCGCCCGAGGCCGGAGCGCCTTCCGTGGCGCCGAGACTCTCGACGATGCGGTAATCGGACAGCCCCTTCTCCGCGAAAAAGCGCCGGGTGAGGTTCATGTACTTGGTCGCGACGAGCAGGCGACGGCCGTGCCGGGCCCGGAGGTCGTCCGCCACCTCGTCGAGATCCGCCATGGTGCGGACGTCGATCCAGGCTTGCGGGACGGCCACCACCACGTCCGCCTGGCCGAAGCCGAGGCCGGTGATCAGCTCGACGCTCCCCTCCGCGTCCACCACCTTCTCCCGCAGGAGGTCCTCGCCGCTGATTCCGAGATGCGCGACGCCGCCGCCGAGCTGCGCCACCGTCTCTCCCGCCGAAAGGAACAGGATCTCGACATCCGGCACGCCCGCGAACGCGCCACGGTAGTCGCGGGCGCCCCGCGCCTGCGTGAACGCGAGGCCCGCGCGCGCGAAGAAGGCCGCGGCGTTCTCCTGGAGGCGGCCCTTGGACGGGACGGCGAGGAGAAGCGGTCCCTCCGTCATGGGCTCGCCCCTTCCAGCCTGTCGAGCCAGAACGAGCAGCCGATCGCGGGCGACGGGGACGGGCTGCCGAGGTGCCGCACGAGATCGTCGTAGCGGCCCCCGGTCGCGACGATTCCGTCCGGGCCGGAGCCCCGTCGCCGCATGTCGAAGACGAGGCCCGAATAATAGTCGAAGTTGCGCGAGAACTCGGCCGCGAAGCGGATGGCCATGACGTCGACGCCCCGCGCGGCGACGAGCGCCGTGCGCCGCTCGAACCGGTCGAGGCCGTCCGACAGGTCGAGCCCCGCGGCGCGGGCGAAGGACCTCACCATGGGGGCGGCGTCGCCGAGCGGCCCGGAAATCGCGAAATAGCTCCTCAGGACCTCCGAAGCCCGCCCGGACAGACCCGCCGACCGGTTCGCGGCCTTGTGGAGGAAGCGCTCCGCGATCTCGCCCGCGCTGCGCCCGCCGACCCGCGAGATGCCGGCGATGGAC
>CALMTJ010000186.1 GCA_937872715.1 uncultured Methylobacteriaceae bacterium | reverse complement strand
TCGCCGCCGGATTGAACGGATCGGTCCCGTAAGGGGCTCCCGCCGTGCCGATCGTCAGGCGGTTGGCGCCGAGACGCACGGCGGAGGCCGCGTCGCCGATCAGCCCCTGGACCGTCTGGTTGCCCGCTCCGGAAATATCGAGGGCCGGAGGCGCGGGATTGTTGCCGAAATTCAGGAGGCGGACGACGGAGCTCGTGGCGAGCGAGGAGGCCGGGCCGGGCGCGAGCGTGCCGTCGAAGATGAAGGTCGCGCCCGTATAGGTCAGCGGCCCGGTGAGCGTGACGGTTCCCGGCCCGTATTGCGCGACGTTCCCGTTCCCCGAGATCGCCCGGTCGAAGACCAGCGCGGACGGCTCGTTGAAGTTCAAGGACGAGAAGTTTGCGACGGTGACACCCGACGTGTTCGGGATGTTGCCGGCGACGGCGCCGTTCCCGAGCGAGAGGGAGCCGCCGTCGACCAGAGTCGGGCCCGTGAAGGTGCTGGTGCCGAGGAGGCGGACATCGATCCCCTGGGTGAAGCCGGACGGGTTCACCGTCAGCCCCCGGGCCGTCACCCCGTCCGTCAGGATGGACGTGACGTTGAGGTCCGCGAAGGCGTTGCCGACGCGGCCGCCGCCGAGGAGGTAGGTGTTGCCGTTGGGCGTGATCGTGCCGCTATAGGTCGGGTTCGTGGTCGGGGCGGCCCCGAGGCTGACGGAGGGGAGGTTGCTGAAATCGAGGTTGCCCGCGCTGTCGACGGCGAGAGCGACCGTGCCCTGCGAGGCCGTCGTGACGCAGTCGAGGAACGGCTGGTCGACCGGGAAGCCGGCCGCCGCGGTCGCGAAAGGCAGGATCGTGACCGTCCGAGTGCCGATGGAGGGAAGCGCGCCCGCCGTCGCGAATTGCAGCACTCCCGAGTTGATGGTGGTCCCGCCGGTATAGGTGTTGGCGCCGCTGAGGATCGTGTAGCCGTTCCCGCCATGGACGAGCGGGGTAGGCGCGGAGGATATGTCGGCGAGCGACGTCCCCACGTTCAGGACCGCGTTGCCGCCCCCCAGATTGTAGGAAGGGGCGCCGGTCCCCGCGCCGTTCGGCGTGAGCGCGCCGCTATAGGTGAAGGTCTGGCAGAAATTGCTCGCGTCGCAGGAGCCCGAGGCCGCTCCGAGGCTGACCGACTGGAGGTTCTGCGCATCGAAGCTCAGCGGGTTGGCGCTGTCCGCGCCGAGCGCCGCGACGCCGAGCGAGGAGCTGCCGAGGCCGTTCAGGAAGGCCTGGTCCAACGCGTAGGTCGTGCCCGCGATGCCGCCGTTCTGGAGGGTGACCGGGCCGGCGACCGCGCTCGGGGCCGCGAACAGGAGCTGGCTCGTTCCGACCGAGCCGTCGACGATCGTGGCGCCCGAATAGGTATTCGCGCCGGACAGGACGACCGTTCCCGACCCCTGCTGGACCACGGCGCCGCTGCCGCCGATCGCGGTGGCGAGGGTCACCGGCAGCTGGGTTTGGTAATTGATGCCCTCCACGAGCTGCAGCAGGCCGTCGTTGACGACCGCGCCGGAGCCGAGCGTGCCGATGTTCGACCCGTCGCCCAGGCGCAGCGTTCCGGACGACGAGATCGTCGTCGTGCCGATGTAGCTATTGGCACTGCCTGCTCCGAAGGCCGTCATGCCCGCGAAGATCGTCACGCCCCCCGTATGCGTCACCGAGACGGGGCCGCTGATCGCGCCCGTATACGCCGGGGAATCGAAGGCGCCGCCTCCCTCGAAGAGGGTCGCGGGCGCCCCGGTATTCGTCACGTTCGTCGCACCGGACAGGAACGGCGTCGCGAAGAAGGGCGGCCGAGGGAGGGTCGTGTCCGTTCCGGCCAGATCGAGCGTCAGGGTCTGGGCGATCGCCGCCGGGGTCGCGCCGGCAAGAGCCCCGAGGGCCAGAGCGGCCGGCAGGCATGGGACGCGTCCCATGGACGTGAAGGGGCGGCGCAAAGGGGCGCTCTCAGCGGCCGCGGAGCGTGGCGACGGTCGGAGCCCCGTTCGCCGGCGTCGTCGTCGCGCGCTGGCCGGGATCGGCGCCGATCAAGACGTCACGAGCTCGCGGCGGGGGGTGCGGAAGCCGGGCCGGACGGGGCCGCGCGGTGAGTATGCGCCCGCAGAGGCCCGCCGGCGGCCGCCTCTCCGGCTTCGAACCTCGCTTCCACGGCTCTAACCTGCCCGATCACCAGACGCGCGGCCATGATAGACGCATCCGCCCGAGGCGGCCCTATCCGTTTGGGTAGCGCCGCCGCTCGGCGGAGCCGAGTTGCTGTCGCGCAACACACGTGGCGCGGGCGACGGACGCGGAAAAGGGTTCTCAGCTCGTGCGCGCCGCCGGTCCGGGCGGGAAGAGGCCGACATGGGCGGTCTGGGCCGGAAGCCGGCGGTTCATCTCCCCTTCGAGCCAGAGCGTGGTCTCCCGCAGGGCCTCGAAGGAAACGCCGGTCGCGACACGGCTCCGGCCCAGCATGTAGACGAGGTCCTCGGTCGCGATGTTGCCGGTCGCCTCCGGGGCGAAGGGGCAGCCGCCGATGCCGCCGAGGCTCGAATCGAGCACCGCGACCCCCGCCCGGAGCGCCGCGTCGGCATTGGCGTAGCCCGTGTTGCGGGTGTTGTGGAAATGTGCCCGGAGGCGCAACCCGGGCAGCGCCTCCGCGACGGCTCCGAACCGCGCCTCCACGTCGGGCGGCGTCGCGACGCCGATCGTGTCGGCGCGCGACAGCTCGTCCGTGCCGATCTCCGCGACGGCGCGGGCGAGATCGACCGCGCGTGCCACCGGCACCTCGCCCTCGAAGGGACAGCCGAAGGCGGTGACGATCGTGACCGAGCGGAACAGGCCGGCCTCACGCGCTCGACGCGAGATGACGCGCCACGTCTCGAGGTTCTCCTCGACGCCCGCGCCCTGGTTGCGCTGGCTGAACGTCTCGCTCGCGACCGCCGCGAAGGTGACCTCGTCGAGGGTGTCCGTCGCGAGCGCCCTGTCGAACCCGCGCTCGTTCAGCACGAGCCCGGACAGGCTGACGCCCGGAAGGCGGCCGATCAAGCGCAGAACCTCCTCGGCATCCGCCATCTGCGGCACGCGCTTCGGGTGCACGAAGCTCGTCGCCTCGATGCGCCGCAAACCCGCCGCGGCGAGCCGGCGGATGAGCTCGGCTTTCGCCGAGGCCGGAAGGAGCTGCTTGTCGTTCTGGAGACCGTCGCGCGGCCCCACCTCGACGATCTCCACGCTCTCGGGCCGTGTTCCCGCCATGACTGGTCTCCCTCAGGCCGCCTCACGATGCACCTGCCCGACGATCCCGCGCCGCGCGAGGTCCTCCAGCCGCTCCCGGCCGTAGCCGAGCAGCCCCTCGAACACGTCGCGATTGTGCTCGCCGAGGTCCGGCCCGACATGGCCGACCCGGCCGGGCGTTTCCGAGAGGCGCGGCGCGACGTTCTGCATCTTCAGGGCGCCGAGCTGCGCATGCGCGACCTCGATGATCGAGTTCCGGGCCTTGAAATGGGCGTCCTCAAGCATCTCGGGCGTCCGAAAGATGTCGCCGCGCGGGACGCCGGCTTCGTCCAGGATGCGGCCGAGCTCCTCCCGGTCGAGCCCGGCCGTCCAGGCCGCGATGATCGCGTCGAGCTCGGCCTGCCGCTTGCCGCGCTCGGTATGGGTCGCGTAGCGCGGGTCGCCCGCGAGGTCGGGCCGGCCCATCGCCTCGGCCAGTCGCCGGAACACGCTGTCTTGGTTGGCCGCGATCAGCACGAAAACGCCGCTCTTCGTCGGATAGACGTTCGAGGGAGCGATGCCGGGCAGGATGGCGCCGGTGCGCTCCCGGATGTAGCCGCCCGTGCCGTAATCCGTGACAAGGCTCTCCATCACGGCGAGCACAGCCTCGTAGATGGCGCTGTCCACGACCTGCCCGCGCCCGGTCCGCTCGCGGGCATGGATCGCCATCAGGCCGCCGAGGCACGCGAAGGTGGCGGCGAGCGAATCGCCGATGGAGATCCCGGCGCGGGACGGCGGGTTCGACGGATCGCCGACGACGTAGCGGAAACCGCCCATGGCCTCCCCGATGGAGCCGTAGCCGGCCTTCCGGGCATAAGGGCCGGTCTGCCCGTAACCCGAGACCCGGATCATGACGAGCCGCGGGTTCACGGCCGCGAGGGCGTCGTAGCCGAGGCCCCATTTCTCCATGGTGCCGGGCCGGAAGTTCTCGACCAGAATGTCGGACCGGCGCACGAGGTCGAGGATGATTTCCTGCCCGGCCGGCTCGCGGGCATTGACCTCGACCGACTTCTTGTTGCGGGCGATGACCGGCCACCAGAGCGACTGGCCGTGAGGCTTCTCGCGGCCCCATTCCCGCATGGGATCGCCCGCCCCGGGCTGCTCGACCTTGATCACCTCGGCGCCGAAATCCGCCAGGAGCTGGCCCCAGAACGGACCCGCGATGAGCTGGCCCATCTCGACCACGCGGAGGTCCGAGAGCGGGCCGCGCGAAGGCTCGGCGGAGATGTGCTGGCTCATGACGTCGCCTTCCCTGGCATGGCTCTCGAACGCGGCCCTCTTGCCGGAGACCTCATCGGCGTCCTCGCCCGACGTGTCACCCGGAAACCGTGCCGATCCACATCTCCCGTGCGAGGGCCCGCCGCTCTCCGGAGCGGTCGGGCGCGCTCAGCCGGCCAGCCTGAGGTGGCGGATCTGCCGTCCGGGGGCGACGGCCTGGGCGGCCGCCACGATACCCGGGGCGTCGATCCCGAAATGGCGGTAGAGGTCGGCCACTGTGCCGGTCTGCCCGAAGCGCGTCACCCCGAGCGTACGCGTCCGATGGCCGTGGACCGAGCCGAGCCACCCGAGCGTGGCCGGATGCGCGTCGACGACCGTGACGATCCCGCAATGCGGGGGCAGGCCGGCGAGCAGGCGCTCCACATGGCTCGTCGCCCCCGTCCGGCCGGCCTCGCGGGCCGTCTGCGCGGCCGCCCAGCCGGCGGCGAGCCGGTCGGCGGAGGTCACCGCCAGCAATCCGGCGTCGCGCCGGTCCTCGGACATGAGGCCGAGAGCCGCGATCGCCTCCGGCGCGACCGCGCCCTGGTAGGCGACGACGACCTCCGCGTTCGGGCCGGGCTTGCGCATCCAATAGGCGCCGGCCGTGATGTCGGCGGCGAGCGCGTCGTCCATCGTCCGGGAGGGCTGCTCGATCGCCCGGGTGGACAGGCGCAGATAGGTCGAGCCCCCGGCCGCGTCCGGCAGCCAGGTGTCCGGATCCGGAGCGGCCTCGCCGCTGCGTTGCATATGCGCGAAGGCGAAGCGCATGACGACGGCGAGCTCGTCCGCGAAGGCCGGCTCGAAGGACGCGAGCCCGTCCTGCGCCATCCCGATGAGCGGCGTCTTGATAGATTGATGCGCCCCGCCTTCCGGCGCCAGCGTGACCCCCGACGGGGTCGCCACCAGGAGGAAGCGGGAATCCTGGTAGCAGGCGTAGTTCAGGGCATCGAGGCCCCGCTCGATGAAGGGGTCGTACAGCGTCCCGACCGGCAGGAGCCGCTCGCCGAAGACGGAGTGCGAGAGGCCCAGCGCCGACAGCATCGTGAAGAGGTTCGATTCCGCGATGCCGAGCTCGAGATGCTGGCCGTCCGGAGCGAAGCGCCAATGGTAGGTCGAGGGGATGCGTTCCTTGCGGAACGTGTCGACCATCTCCTCGCGCGCGAAGAGGCCGCGGCGGTTCACCCAGGCGCCGAGATTGGTCGAGACCGTCACGTCGGGCGAGGTCGTGACGATCCGGCGCGCGAACTCGCTGTCCTCCTTCGCGATCTCGTGCATGATGGTGCCGAAGCCGGCCTGCGTGGACAAAGTCGCCCCGCGCGGCACCGGCAGCCGGTCCGGAACCCCGATGGCGGGTGCCTCGTAGCGCCGCCGTCCGGCCTGCACGAACGGCACCTCGTCGAGGAAGCGCCGCATCGCATCGGGCGCGACGGCAAGCCCCTCGAACGGCTCCCATTCCCGGCCGGGCCGGACGGCCATCGTCGCCCTGAGCGTCTCCACCTGGGCCGGCGTCATCAGCCCGGCATGGTTGTCCTTGTGGCCCGCGAGCGGGAGGCCGTGCCCCTTGATCGTGTAGGCGATGAAGCAGACGGGCCTGTCATGCGCCCGGGCGGCCTCGAAGGCCTCCACGAGCGTCGGCAGGTCGTGGCCGCCGAGATTGCCCATGAGCTTGGCGAGCTCGTCGTCGGAGCGGCCTTCGATCAGGCGCGAGACCTCGCCCTGGTCGCCGAGGTCGTCGAGGAGGCGCTTGCGCCACGCCGCCCCGCCGCCGAAGGCGAGGGCGGAATAAAGCTGGTTCGGGCAGGCCTCGATCCAGTCCCGGAGGCGTTCCCCGCCCGGTTCCGCGAAGGCCTCCCGCTGCAGCGATCCGTGCCGGAGGACGACCACGTCCCAGCCGAAATTCCGGAACATCGCCTCGAACTTCGCCCACAGCCCCTCCCGCACCACCGCGTCCAGGCTCTGGCGGTTGTAGTCCACCACCCACCAGGCGTTGCGGAGCCCGTGCTTCCAGCCCTCGAGCAAAGCCTCGAAGATGTTGCCCTCGTCCATCTCGGCATCCCCGATGAGGGCGACCATCTTGCCGGCCGGCCGGCCGCTCGCGAGGCCCTTCGCCCGCACGTAATCCTGGACCAGCGCCGAGAAGAGCGTCTGGGCGACGCCGAGGCCGACAGAGCCCGTCGAGAAGTCGACGTCGTCCACGTCCTTGGTGCGGGACGGGTAGGATTGCGCGCCGCCATAGGCCCGGAAGTTCTCGAGCTTCTCCCGCGTCTGCTGTCCGAACAGGTATTGGAGCGCGTGGAAGACCGGGCTCGCATGCGGCTTCACGGCCACGCGGTCCTCCGGCCGCAGGACCGCGCCG
The DNA here is from genome assembly GCA_937872715.1 of uncultured Methylobacteriaceae bacterium. Classification (GTDB taxonomy): domain Bacteria; phylum Pseudomonadota; class Alphaproteobacteria; order Rhizobiales; family Beijerinckiaceae; genus Enterovirga. Next base: position 887 of record CALMTJ010000186.1, on the reverse strand, counting down.
TAGAGCGCCGTCATGATGGCGCAGAGCGAGGCGGACGATGCCTGGTGCCCGCCGACCTTCATCCCGTCGTCGCCGGCCCGCAGATGGTTGGCGTTGTGGATCGTCCAGGTGGAGAGCCACAGGGCCTTGGAAGCGAGGGCCGTAAGATAGGGCAGGCGCGCGTCGGTCATGCGGACTAGCTTATCAGCCTCGCGGGGCCGGGAACGCGCAATCTCAATTGCTCCGGCGGTGCATTTTGGCTGAAAGTGAGCGCCGCGGGAGGCCGGAGCGCGATCCATGCCAAATCCGTCCCTGGACGACATCGACCGGCGCATCCTGGCCGCGCTCCAGGAGGACGGCCGCGCGACCGTGCTCCAGCTCGCTGAGCGGGCGGGCCTGTCCGCCTCCCCTTGCGCCCGGCGAGTCCGGCTCCTCGAAGCCGCGGGCGTGATCCGGGGCTACGTCGCGGTCCTCGATCAGGTCGCGGTCGGCCTGCCAGTCAGCGTCTTCGCCTCCATCAGGCTCGAACGGCAGCGGGAGGAGGAACTTGACCGCTTCGCCGAGGCCGTGAGCCAATGGCCGGAGGTCGTCGATTGCTACCTGATGACGGGCCAGCGCGACTACCTGATGCGGATCGTCGTGCCGGATCTCGAATCCTGCGAACGCTTCCTCAAGACCAAGCTGACCCGCCTCGACGGCGTCGCCTCCATCGAATCGAGCTTCGCGCTCGGGCAGCTGAAGCGCTCCAACGCCTTGCCCATCCCGAACCCCGACCCGGCTCCACGCGCACGGGCGATGCCGCCGAGGCGGGGTCCCTCCGGCCCGGGACTGCGCTGATCCGGCGCGATTCGTTTGGCGAGAGGAGGCCGATGCGACGGCGAGGGGCCGTCGCGGCGGAACGCGCGCAG
>CALMTJ010000185.1 GCA_937872715.1 uncultured Methylobacteriaceae bacterium | reverse complement strand
GAGACGAAGACGTAGCCGGCGGCCAGCGCCGTCGCGCCGCGCTCCCAGAGCAGCACCGAATCGAGGGAGAAGGCCGAGAAGGTCGTGAACCCGCCGAGGATCCCCGTGGTGAGGAAGAGCCGGAGGGGCTGGTTCCACCCGGCCCCGCCCCGGAGGGCGAGCCAGGCCACGATCGCCCCCATGGCGAAGGAGCCGGCGACGTTCACGGCGAGGGTGCCGTACGGGAAGGCGATCCCGAGGATGCGGGCAGCGGCGAGGTTGACGCCGTGCCGAAGCGCGCCCCCGAGACCCGCGCCGAGGAAGATCAGGAGGGTGCTCTGCAAGGCCGTGTCCCCACGTTCCGGGTGTGGTACCGCATAGCGCCGGCCCCCTCCAGCGCTGCCCGGTCCTTGGCCGGCGCGGCCGGGCGGGATAGCGTCCCGCCATGGCCGAGACCGCGCACGAGCCGGACGATCCGAGACGCGCCCATCACGACATGGGCGGCGTGCCGAGATACCTGTGCGAGGCGATCGACACGGAGCCGCATCGGCTGACGGAGTTCGACCGCGAGGTCGACGCGCTGCGGCAGATGCTGGCGCTGAAAGGTCTGATGACCGTCGACGAGCTCCGTCGCGGCATCGAGGAAATCCCGGAAGCCGAGTACCATCGGCTGACCTATTACGAGCGCTGGATCCGCTCGATGACCGCGAACCTCCTCCGCAAGGGCGTGATCGGCGAGGCTGAGCTCCGGGCCAGCCTCCCCGGGGAGACGCCGTGACCCTCGCGCCCGGCACAGCCGTGCGGGTCCGGGATTCCTGGCCGGAGGCGGAAGGTCCGGCCCATATCCGCACGCCGCATTACCTGCGCGGCCGGAACGGCACCGTCATGCGCCTGCTCGGCTCGTTCCCGAACCCGGAGGACATCGCCTTCGCCCGGCCGGCGCCGCTGCGCGAGCTCTACCACGTGGCCTTCCGGCCGGCGGAGCTGTGGCCGGGCGGCGGCGGCGACGAGCTCCTGGTCGAGATCTACGAGCACTGGCTGGAGGAGCCCCGATGAACCTCGCGGCGGAGGACGGCCGGGCGCTGCTCGCGGCCGTGACGGCCTTGCTCGGCGAGAAGGGGCTCGTGTCGCCGGCCGAGATCGCGGAGCGCATCGCCGTGACGGAGACCGCCTCGCCCGCGCAGGGCGCCCGCATGGTGGCGAAGGCCTGGACCGATCCCGCCTACCGGGCGCTGATGCTCGCAGACGGGACCGCGGCCGCCGAGGCGATGGGCGCCTTCATGCGGGGCTCGCCCCCGCTCGGCGTCCTCGCGGACGAGCCCGGACTTCACCACGTCGTCGTGTGCACCTTGTGCAGCTGCTACCCGCGGGCCGTCCTCGGCTACCCGCCCTTCTGGTTCAAATCGACCGGATACCGGGCTCGGACCGTCCGCGACCCGCGCGGCGTTCTCGCCGAATGGGGAACGATCCTGCCGGACGCCACGCGTATCCGGGTGGTCGATTCCACCGCCGATTACCGCTGGATGGTGCTTCCCGAGCGCCCGGCCGGCACGGAAGGCTGGCCGGAAGAGGCTCTCGCGGGTCTCGTCCGGGCCAGCGACATGATCGGCGTCACTCTCCCGGCGGCGGGCTGACGAACGCCCGCCCCTGAGGACATGAGTTCTGACGAACGGCTTCGGACGGATTCCGGGGTGCTTCCGCCCGCCTTCTTCGCGCGGGACGCGGTCGCGGTGGCGCGCGATCTCGTCGGGGTGACCTTGCTTGTCGAGGGGATCGGCGGCGTCCTGGTCGAGACGGAGGCCTATGACCGGACGGACCCGGCCTCGCACAGCTTCGCCGGCCGGACGGCCCGCAACGCCGCCATGTTCGGTCCTCCGGGCCGCGCCTACGTGTACCGGTCCTACGGCATCCATTGGTGCCTCAACGTCGTGTGCGGGCAGGAGGGTGGCGGCAGCGCCGTTCTCCTGCGTGCCCTGCGGCCGACTCACGGCCTCGACGTCATGCGGGAGCGGCGCGGCCTCTCGGACGAGCGGGCGCTCTGTTCGGGACCCGGCCGCCTGACGGCGGCGCTGGCCGTCACGATCGCCCATGACGGGCTGCCGCTCGACCGGCCGCCCTTCGCCCTCCTGCCCCGGGAGGAGGACGCGCTCCCGATCGCGACAGGTCCCCGCATCGGCATCAGCAAGGCCGTCGAGGCGCCCTGGCGCTTCGGCCTGGCCGGATCGCCCTTTCTCAGCCGCCGGTTCCCCGAACCCGCCCGCGCGTGATCCGGAAGGTCAGCACCTCCCCGTCCCGGGAGGTGCTGTCGAGCGTGTCGCCGGCCTCACGGACGAGGTTCGGGATGTCGATCGCCGCCATCGGGTCCGTGCAGGCGACCGCGAGGGTGTCGCCGGCCGCGAGCCGGGCCAGGGCCTTGCGGGTCCTGAGCGCGGGAAGCGGGCATTTGAGCCCCCGCAGGTCGAGCCGGGTCTCCGCCGGGCTCTCCGCTCCGCCGTCCGAGGCTCCCAGCCTGGCGCGCGCCGCGTCGAGGTCGGCCGGCGCGTTGATGTTGAAGAAGGGGTCCTCCGCCTCGTCCCAGACCGCCCGCGCGCAGCCATGCGCGTCCGCGAAGCGGCCCACCCTCCGTTCGTCTCCGAGGAGGGCGCGGCGCAGATCCTCGCGGATGGCCACGGGCCAGAGCGCGTCCACCGGATGGGCGCGCCCACGCGACACGGCGCAGGCGAGCGTCGTGCCGGCGGCCTCCCGCGCCGCGTGCAGCCGCGCGACGAGATCCGCCGGCAGGAAGGGGGTGTCGACGGCGACGCTCGCCAGCCAGGCGAGATCCGGCCGGTTCCCGGCCGCCCAGTCGAGGCCGGCCAGGATGCCGGCCAGGGGGCCGGGGAAGCCCGCGATGCCGTCTGGCAGGACGGGTCCGGCGAGGCCGGCGAAGCGGGCGGGGTCGCCGTTCGCGCTGACGACCACCTCGGCGCATTGCGGCACGAGGCGGTCCAGGTCGACGAGCAGACGTCCCCGCAGGACACGCTGC
>CALMTJ010000184.1 GCA_937872715.1 uncultured Methylobacteriaceae bacterium | reverse complement strand
GAGCCGCACGGTCCGGTCGGCCGCGCCGAGCCGGTCGAGGGCGGGACCCAGCGCGTCCGGGGCCGCGAGATCCGCCAGCCCGCCCAAAGCCGCGCCGGCCTCGTTCGAGAGCTTAGCGGGATCGAGGAACAGGGCCGGGCGGCCCTCGCAGTGCACGATGCCGTAGCCGAGCGCGAGCGGCGTGTGGGACACGTCCCCGCCCCGGATGTTGAACAGCCAGGCGAGGTTGTGGGGATCGGAGACGAGGAGCGCGTCCATGCGCTCGGCCGCGAGCTTCTCCCGCACCCGCGCCAGCTTGTCGGCCGCGTCCTCTCCGGCGAGGGCCGGCGGCCGCAGCGTCACGGGCGCCCGAGGCGACGGCGGCCTCTCCGGCCAGACCGCGTCGACCGGGTTGCCGGCCGTCGGGACAAGCGTGCCTCCGGCGCGCTCGGCCGCCTTGCGGAGCGCCGCGACCGCCATCGGCGTGTGCAGCCACGGATAGTAGCCGAGAGCAGCGCCCTTCGGCAGGTGCGTCTCGATCCAGCTCTCCGGGCTCGTCTCGGCGGACGGCACGACGGCCAGGAGCGCGCCGTCCACCTGCGTCGCGGCCTGGAGCGTGTAGCGGCCGTCGACCAGGATGGCGGCCTCCCGGCCCAGGATCACCGCCGTGCCGGCCGAGCCCGTGAAGCCCGTGAGCCAGGCCAGCCGCTCGGCACCAGCCGGAACGTATTCCCCTTGGTGCTCGTCCGCGCGCGGCACGACGAAGCCGTCCAGCCCCCGCCGGGCGAGCTCGGCCCGCAGGAGCGGGATGCGGAGCGCCCCCTGCGATGGGTCGGCGACGTCGTCGAAGCTCTGGAAGCGGGATGTCATTCTGCTCACCTCGGTCGCGGCGCGGCGCCGCCTCGCTTCAGGACCAGCGTCGCCCATCCCTCGAGGAGGCCGCGCGAGCGCAGCCGCAGGCCCTGTCCGGCATAGGCCGCGAGGACGCCCGGCACGTCCCGGTCGAGCAGGCCGGAGAGGATCAGCGTTCCGGCCGGCGCCAGCACCCGGGCGAGGGAGGGCGCGAGGCGGCGCAGCGGACGGGCCAGGATGTTGGCGGTGACGAGGTCGAAGCGGCCCGGCCGGTCCGCGAGGCGGTGGCGAACGCCCGGTCCGGCATAGAGGCGCAGATGCGGGCCGACGCCGTTCAGCCGCGCGTTCTCGCGGGCCACCCGGACGGCCTCGGGATCGATGTCGCCGGCCACCACTCCCGTGCGGAGCGCCTTGGCGGCCGCGAAGGCGAGGATCCCGGTCCCTGTGCCCACGTCCAGGACCGCGTGCGGGCGACGCCGCTTCAGCTCGGCCGCGAGCGCCAGGAGGCAGCCGCGCGTCGTGCCGTGATGGCCGGTGCCGAAGGCCAAGGCCGCCTCGATCTCGATCGGCAGGTCGTTCGGCCTGACCGCCCCGCGATCGTGGGAGCCGTGGACCAGGAAGCGCCAGGCCCGTACCGGGTTGAGCCCGGCGAGGGACGCCTCCACCCAGTCCCGCTTGGCCAGCGTGGCGAAGACGGCGTCGTCGGCCGCGTCGCCCAGGATGGGCCGGGCGAGCTCGCGAACCGCGTCCTCGTCCGGCGGGTCGGAGAAATAGGCTTCGAGGCGCCAGATGCCGGTGCCTTCGTCTTCGAACGCCGCGACGGCCGTCTCGGCGGCGTCGAACACCTCGCCCAGGAGTTCTGTCAGGGCGCGCGCCCGGGGCTCGTCCGTCGTGAGCCGCATGACGCGGGTCGGGTTGTGCGGCGGCAGCCCTTCGAGCATGGGGGCGCTTACCATCGGGGATGTCAGGCCGGAAGCCGCTTGCGCTTTGCGCCGGGTGCCGCCACCTTGGCGGATCGCGGCGGGCGCAGAAAGACGTTCCGCCCGGCGGCGATCTCGTCTAAGAGCGCAGTCGGGCGCGTGCGCTGGCGCCGCGGGATCCAGGACAAGGTAGCTGATGGCGAAAGAGGAACTGATCCAGTTCGAGGGGCTCGTGCTCGAAGCCCTCCCGGACACGCGATTTCGCGTGCAGCTGGACAGCGGGCATGAGATCATCGCCTATACCGCAGGCAAGATGAAGAAGAACCGGATCAAGACACTGGCCGGCGACCGTGTCACGGTCGAGATGTCGCCCTACGATCTCGAGAAGGGCCGTCTCATCTTCCGCCACAAGGACGAACGCGGCCCGATCGGCCTGAACCCGGCGACGAACCTGTCCTACGGCGTGTACGCCGGGCTGCTCGCCTCGGCCGTGTCCGCGAACGAACTGGTCGCCGGGGCGGCGCAGTCGGCCACCCAGGCGGCGTACCCGTTCAAGCACGTCCTGGT
>CALMTJ010000183.1 GCA_937872715.1 uncultured Methylobacteriaceae bacterium | reverse complement strand
CACCCTGTGCGCGAGAAGGCGCCGGAGCCGCGCCGCAAGGCCGTCCGAACCGGCGCCGGTCGGGCCGCCCGCCGGCCCGGCCCTGTCGACCCCGTCGATCTCGGGCAAAGGTCCGACGTTGCCGTCACCGGGCGCGCGGGTCCATCCCCATTCCGCAATGCGCCTCGCCATCGTCGCGCGCGACATGCCGGCCTCCACCGCGAGGAGGCCGAGGCTCGCCGATTCGCGGCAGGATCGCCTGAGCCGCTCCTTCAGTTCGGGAGCGACGACGATGCGAGGGCGACCCATGGCGCGACCCGTGATCGCCTCACCGCCCCGCCGGGGCGGTGCCGATCAGGCGTAATTCTTCAGCGTGAGGAAGATATACCTAAGCAGCGCCCGGTCGTCAAGGATTAAATTCCGGCTCATCGCAGCGTCCCGGACTCGTCGGGAGCGGGCCGGACACCCATCTCGTCACTCTCGGACAGAGTCGCGGCGGGCCTTGGCCCGCCGCGTGTCAGGGACCGCGGCTTACGCCGCCGGTCGGGGGGCGGTCAGGCCGCCTGTTTGTTGACCTTGCTCTCGGCGAGGGAGGACAGCTTCTCGTCCGTCGCCTTCTCCTCGGCCAGGGTCTGCTCCAGCAGGGAAACGACGTTGCCGCGCCCGAGCTGGTGCGACCAGGCGATCAGCGTGCCGTAGCGGGTGATTTCGTAATGCTCGACCGCCTGGGCGGACGCCAGCATGGCGGCGTCGCGGACCTCGGCGTCGTCGCAATCCGAGATCAGCTCCTCGGCCTCCTTGATGATGCCGTCGATCGCCGGGCAGGTCGCGCCCTTCACGTCCTGGCCCAGGATGCCGAAGACCTGCTCCAGGCGCTTCACCTGCTGCTCGGTCTCGCCGAGATGCTTCTGGAAGGAAGCCTTCAGCTGCGGGTTGGTGGCCTTGGCGATCATCTTGGGCAGCGCCTTCGTGATCTGCTTCTCGGCGTAGTACACGTCCTGAAGCTGGTGCGTGTAGAGGTCGTCGAACGTCTTGATGGGGGATGTGAAGAAGCCCATGGTCGTCTCCCGCTGGTGACATGCGTCGCCGCGTCCCGGTGACGGCGGCTTTCGCGGGTCAGAACGTGGTGCTGCCCGAGCTGTTCCCGCCCGGGTCGCGGCGGCGGCGCCCGATGGCGAGCTCCGGCCAATGCACGACTCGGTCCATCAGCTCCTCCTCGTCGACATCCTTCTCGGTGCCGAACACCCGGTCGCGGACGGAGATGCCGGCCGCGTGGACGCTTTCCGGATCGCCCGAGACGAGCGGATGCCAGCCCGGGAGATCCCGGCCTTCCGCGACCAGCCGGTAGCCGCAGGTCTTCGGCAGCCACTTGACGGTCCGGACCGCCTCAGGGGTCAGGCGAAGGCAGTCCGGAACGGCCGCTTGGCGCCCGGGATAGTCCCGGCAGCGGCAGGTGCCCGAATCGAGGAGGACGCAGCCGACATCGGTGTAGTGGACCTCCCCGGTATCCTCGTCCTCGAGCTTGAGGAGGCAGCAGCGTCCGCAGCCGTCGCACAGGCTCTCCCATTCGGAGGCCGACATCTCCTCCAGGCGCTTGGAACGCCAGAACGGTTCGGGCGTGCCGTCCGTCGCGTCGCAGGACGGGGCGGTGGTGATCGGGCGGGAGGACAGCGTCGAGGCTCGCACGCGCCAGCCATGTGCCGGCGCCGTCAGCCTTTTCGCACGAGAGGAGGCTCGGCGGCCAGCCCGGACCCGACCGGCGCGCGCCCTCCGGAGCCGCAGGCCGCGAGGGGCGGAAGTTCGGGCCCGGCGAGGAGACCGCGACCGCGCTCGAGCGACAGAAGCGCCCGCTCGGCCGGCACGGCGTCCGGCTGGGGCGTCTCGATCACGAGATGCTCCAGCGCGAACCGATAGCCTGCGATGCGGTCGTCCAGCCCGACCGATATCCAGGCCATGAGGCACCGGTTCTCCGCCACCCTGGCTTCGGCGGACACGACGTCGGCCGGCGATACCGCGCCCGCGTGGTCGAGAGTCCGCAACCGGACGCTGTCGGCGGTTCGCACGCGTCTCGCCGTCTCGAGCCGCGGAGGAAGGAGGCGG
>CALMTJ010000182.1:506-2139 GCA_937872715.1 uncultured Methylobacteriaceae bacterium | reverse complement strand
GGTCTCGACGTAGAGGCGCCGGACGGGCCAGCCGTCGCTCCAGCGCAGCATGTCGACCAGGTTCGGGTCGTTCTTGAGCACCGCCATCTCCGTCCCGGCGAAGGCCGCATCGGCCGCCATGTCGAAGGTGCGCCAGAAGGCGAAGTAATCGAGAGTGTCGATCGTATTGCGGCCGAGCTGCTGGACGAGCACGGTCTGCTCGCCCGTCAGCACCATGTCGGCGGACCATCGCGGCCGCTGGGGGCGGGGCGCCTTGCGGTCGAGCGGCGGGTCCGGCTGCACCTTGATGGCGGCCGAATCGTAGCCCTCCTTCGGCGAGGCAGGCGAGGCGAGCGTGGCCGAGAGCGCCGGGAAACCGTGGTCGTCCGAGAAGGCCCGCATGAAGAGCTTCTGCGATTGCGGCACGCCCGTGGTCTCGCGCAGGAAGCGGCGGGAGACGCGCTCGCTCGCCTGGAACTCGCGATCCCCGACCATGGTCACGACGGCCGTGGCCGGCGGCACGGCCGCCAGGTCGAGGAGGACGATCCCACGCGAGGCAGCGTCGGATGCGATGCCGCCCGGCATCATGGCGAAGACGAGCTTGGCGGGCGGGATCGTGCCGTTCTTCGCTTCCGCCGCGAGGTTCAGCGCGATGCCGGCGCCGGCCGAATGTCCGAGATAGGCGAGCTTGCCGGGATCCGGCTTCGCCTCCGCGTCGCCGGCGAGGGCCGCCAGCGCGTCCCGGACCAGCGTCGCCGCGGACGCGCTCGCCTCGACCGGGCGCGTGCGGCCGACCTCCTGGAAGGCGGGAAAGAGGACGAGGTAGCCGCGCCGCGCGAGGTGGTCGATCCAGCCGCCGTAGACGGACGGGTTCACCGCTCCCCAGGCATGGAGAAGGACGACCACGGGACGCGGCTGGGCCGGCGCTCCCGCGAGGTGGAACACAAAGGTCGCCGCGCTCGCCTGGCCGACCGCCTTGCGGACCACGGTGGCATCGGGATTGTCCGCGCCGCCGGGAAGCCCGGCCTTCGGCTGGGCGGGCGAGGTCGCCGCCTGCGCGCCCGCCGCCCCGATGAGAAGCGCGAGGGTGGAAAGAAGGAGATGCCGCCGCATCGTCGTTGAACTCTTCAAGATCCGGCCGTTCTTAGCAGACCGAACCTGAACGGTCGTCAGCGTTTTCGGGAGCGGTCTTTCTCGGCCAGCGCCCGCAGGACGCCCCGCCAGGTCCGCACGTCCTGCTCCGTCGGGCTCATGCGGTGGAACATGTCGCGGAGGTTATGGGTCATGCCGGCCTTCTTGTCGGCCGGGAAGTAGAAGCCGGCCACGTCGAGCTCGGCCTCGATCTGGTCGAACAGCCCGAGCAGCGCCTCCCGGGTGGCCGGTGGCGTCGACGGGTTGGCCCCGAAGGGAAGCGCCTGCCCGCCGCCGGCGCGCCGCCATTCGTAGCCGACGAGCAGCACGGCCTGCGCGAGGTTCAGGGACGCGAAGGCCGGATCGACCGGAAAGGTGACGAGCGCGTCCGCGAGCGAGACGTCGGCGCTGGAGAGGCCGGTCCGCTCCGGCCCGAACAGGATGCCGGTGCGCTGGCCGGCCGCCGAGCGCCCGCGCAGGTCCGCCAGCGCGGCGTCGGGCGCCAGCACCCGCTTCATCTGCC
>CALMTJ010000182.1:0-496 GCA_937872715.1 uncultured Methylobacteriaceae bacterium | reverse complement strand
CTCCTACCCCAGCCAGCTCGGGGCCTCGCCGGCCGGCGGCAGGGCCACCACCGTCAGCCCGCTGATCTGCGGGTGCCCCTTCACCTCGGCCAGGGCCGCCTCCGGGGGCGGGCCGTCCAGGTTCAGGATGCCGACCGCCTCGCCAGCCCGCGCCCGCTCCGCGAGGAGCCGCATCGCCTCGTCCGGCGCGAGCACCCTCTTCATCTGCCCGCGCGGGCGGGCGCTCGTCGCCAGCACGACCCGGAGATCGGCGACCGCCTCCCGCGTGGTCGGGTACACGGCCGCCCGGTCGAGGAGCCCGGTCGCTCCGGCAGAGGCGGATCGCGCGGCCTCGTTCGGCCAGCCGTCACGGGGCGCGACGAGCCGGAGCTCGCGGAGGCCGAAATTCGCCATGGCACGGGCTGCCATGCGGCTGTTCTCCCGGAGCTGCGGCTGCCCGGGGACGATGGCGGGAGCTGGGTCGGGATCCGGGCGGGGCATGGGGCGGGATGTGGCC
>CALMTJ010000181.1:12260-12535 GCA_937872715.1 uncultured Methylobacteriaceae bacterium | reverse complement strand
CCCACCCCGGTCCTTCGCTTCGCTTCGGCTCGGCCCTCCCCGCAAGGGGGAGGGCAGGGGGCGCGCCGCCCATCCTCACAGCTCCCGCCGGATGTCGACGAAGCGGAGCATCGTCGCGACGATCAGGAGCACGACCGCCAGCAGCACCACCGCGTTCGCGGCCGCGATCGGGAATTGCAGCGCCGTGATCTGGGTGGCGATGGCACGCCGGCCCGCGGCGTCGGCGGGGATGATCGCGGTGCCGGGCTGGTCGTCGTGGAACACCGGGATGCTCA
>CALMTJ010000181.1:0-12250 GCA_937872715.1 uncultured Methylobacteriaceae bacterium | reverse complement strand
CGCATCGACGAGGCTCCGGTCGCTGCGGGACATCGAGTGCAGGATCGGCACGATCATGAACACCGTATTGATGTGCCCGAGCGCGAGCGCTACGGAGAAAGGCGAGTAGAGCAGCCAGTCGGCCGGGCCGTCGACGAGGCCCGTCCCCATGAGGCCCTGGTTCACGAGCCCGTTGCGGCCGAGGAGCGGGATCCAGGAAATCATCCGGATCACGTTCGAGGTCCAGAACGGGATCGTGGTCAGGAGCGCGAGCGAGAGGCGCGCCGTCGGGTCCCGGATCTCGAAGACCAGGAAGTAGGCGACGGCGAAGCCGAGGACGAGCGTGACCGCCCACACGATGGCGCAGAACCGCAGCGTCGACAGATAGGTCCGGAACGTCGTGCACAGGTCCGGCAGGCGGGACAGGCAGCCATCGAACGCCGCCCGGTAATTGTCGCCGATGAAGTCCGGCTGAATGGAATAGCCGGTGTAGCTCCAGAAGCTGACGGTCAGCGTCACGAGGAGCGGCAGCAGGAAGAAGACCGCGAATACCGCGGCGAGCGGGGCGGCCTGCCAGTAAGGGGCGTAACGGGCGAGAGAGGGCATCGCGAAGAGGTGGAGCACACGAAACTGCGGCGCGAACCCTCTCCCGTTCGGGAGAGGGCAGGGTGAGGGTGGCGCGCCGTCCGGAGAGGTCCTGCCCTCACCCGGTCAAACGCTGCCGCGTTCGCTCGACCTCTCCCGCCGGGAGAGGCGGGTGCGCTACGCCGCGATGAACTCGTTCCACTTCTGCACCATGTAGGCGTTCTCATCCATGATCGAGTTCCAGCACGCGACCCCGCCCATACGCTGCTCGTAGGAGCCGCCGTCGCGCACCGCGCCCGCCTTCTCGAGGAGGCCGCCATCCGGACCCTTGATGTCCTTCTCGGCGGGCTTGCCCTCCATCCAATAGGCCCATTCGTAGGGCTCCATATTGGCCTTGGAGGTCTCGAGCACGGCCGAGTAATAGCCCTGCCGGTTGAGATAGGCGCCGGCCCAGCCTGACAGGAACCAGTTGATGAACTCGTAGGCGGCGTCGAGCTCGCGGCCCCGCAACGTCCGGGGCAGGCCGAAGCCCGACGCCCAGGCGCGATAGCCCTCCTTCAGGGGCTGGAACGTGCAGGGAATGCCCTTCAGCCGCACGGCCGTCACGGCCGGCGACCACATCGACTGGATCACCGTCTCGCCGGACGCCATCAGGTTCACGGATTCGTTGAAATCGGTCCAGAAGGCCCGGAACTGGCCGCTCTTCTTGGCCTCGATCAGGGTCGCGATCGTGAGGTCGATCTCCGGCTTCGTCATGTTGCCCTTGTCGGCGTATTTGTGCTTGCCGAGCGACTCCACCACCATGGCGGCGTCCATGATCCCGATGGACGGGATGTTCAGGATGGAGGCCTTGCCCTTGAATTTCGGGTCGAGGAGCTGCGCCCAGCTGGTGATCGGGCCGCCGACGAGGTCAGGCCGGATGCCGAGCGTGTCGGCGTTGTAGACGGTCGGGATCAGGGTCAGCCACTCGGTCGGCTTCGCCGCGAACGTCTTCGAGCGCTGCCCGTCGAGGTAGAGCACCTTGTAGGGCGAGGTGCCCTGGTTGCCGACCGCCTTGCCGGCGACCTCGCCCTTCGTGATCACGGTGACGATCTTGTCGAACAGCTTGATCTTCTTGGCGTCGATCCCCATCAGGTTGCCGGACGGGATGAGGTTCCTCAGGCTGAAATACTCGCCGTCGACGAGGTCGAAACTGTCCGGCTGAGTGATGATGCGCTTCGTCACGTCGTCCGTCGTGACCGTCACGTATTCGATCTTGATCCCCGTCTCCTTGAAGGCCTGGGCGGCAATGGCGGGAGACTGGTTCACGGCGGTCGAGAGATAGCGCAGCGTCACGGCGCCTTGCGCGTGCACGGCCGGCGCCGCGAGGGCGGCTGCGCCGAGCGCCGTTCCGCCGGCCAGGACCGTTCGGCGCGACGGGCCGCGTGTCGTGTTGTTCGTCATGGTGCGTTCCTCTTCTTCGATCGGTCGGTGATGGTCAGGCCGCGAGGCGCTCCAGGAGATGCGCCTCCTCCGTCGGCCAGGAGACGGTGACCCGGTCGCCCTCCTCCACCGGATGGTGGCGGAAGCGCTCCTCCGGCACGAGGGCCGTCAGCTCGGCGCCACGGTCGTCCAGCATCTGGACGTTGAAGCTCGTGCCGGCGAACTCGACGTTGCGGACGGTCGCGTCCCTCGCGGCCTCCGGCGAAGCGGTGTTCAGGAGCGTCCTGTCCGTCCTCACGGCGACGGACCGGTCCCCGAGATCGATCACGTTGTGACCGCCGACGAAGCGCGCCACGAAGGCCGTCCGGGGCTTCAGGAACACCTCGGCGGCGCTGCCCTTCTGCTCGATGCGGCCGTTATTCATGAGGACGACGAGGTCCGCCAGCGCCAGCGCCTCGTCCTGCCCGTGCGTCACGTGGACGAAGGTGATGCCGAGCCGCTTCTGCAGCCGCTTGAGCTCGCCCCGCACCCGCACGCGGAGGAACGGGTCGAGCGCGGAGAGCGGCTCGTCGAGGAGCAGCGCGTGCGGCTCCGTGATCAGCGCCCGGGCGAGCGCCACTCGCTGCTGCTGTCCTCCGGACATCTGCGCCGGGAGCCGGTCCGCGAAACGATCGAGCTCGACCAGCGCCAGCATCCTGCGGGCGGCTTCGAGCCGCTGGACCTTCGGCGCGCCCTTCATCTTGAGCGAGAAGGCGACGTTCTCGGCCGCGCTGAGATGGGGAAAGAGCGCGTAGGATTGGAACATCATCGCCGTCCCGCGCCGGGCGGGCGGCAGGTCGGTCACGTTGACGTTGTCGAGCAGGATGTCGCCGGCCGTCGCCGTCTCGTGGCCGGCCAGCATGCGAAGGCTCGTCGTCTTGCCGCATCCGGACGGGCCGAGAAGGCAGCAATAGGTCGCCGCCGGGATCTTGAGGTCGATCGCGTCCACGGCCACGGCAGAGCCGTAAGCCTTGCTGACGGCCACGAACTCGACGAGGCCTTTCGGCCGGGATGTCGGAGGCACGGGAGACAGCAAGGAGCACTCCGGTCGGACGCTCGCGTCATGCAGGCCGCGTGCCATCGCTGCCTGCGAAACGTGCACCGTCGGCTTCTTCGGAGAGGTCGAGAGGCTCGTCTGCCGGCCTCGTCTTCCGCTATCGTGCCGGCGGGGCGGCGCGCCCCGGAGAGAGATGCGCGATGGATGAGTGCCGGATCGTCGCCGGGCCCTTCAGCTTCCCGGCCCGTTTCGAGACCGCGAGGGCGCCGGAGACCTGCGGGGCCTTCCGGAGGCAAATGCCCTTCGCGACGGAGATCATCCATGTTCGCTGGAGTGGCGAGGCGATCTGGATGCCTCTCGGCGATCTCCAGTTCGGCGTCGGCTACGAGAACGCGACGAGCTATCCGGCGCCGGGCCAGGTCATCCTGTACCCGGGCGGGGTCAGCGAGACCGAGATCCTGCTCGGCTACGGCGCGGTGCGCTTCGCCAGCAAGGCCGGCCAGCTCGCCGGCAACCACTTCCTGACGATCACGCAGGACCTGGACAAGGTCTACGAGCTCGGCCGGCTGACGCTGCTGAAGGGCGCGCAGCCGATCCGTTTCGAGGCGGCGTGACCTCGTGCCCGCCATCTCCCTCGATGCCCTGAACGAGGGCAGCGACGCTGCGTTCATCGCCATTCTCGGCCCGATGGTCGAGCACGCGCCCTGGGTGGCCGAACGGGCCGCGGGCGGACGGCCGTTCGCGTCCCTCGCCGCGCTCCACGCCGCCCTGCGGGACGTCATCGCCGGCGCCGGCCGCGAGGCGCAGCTGGCGCTGCTGCGCGGCCATCCCGAGCTCGCGGGCCTCGCCGCGCGATCGGGGTCCATGACGGCCGAGTCTGTGTCGGAACAGGGCGGCGCGGGGCTCGACGCGCTCACGGCCGAGCGAGCCCGGACCTTCGACGAGCTGAACGCCGCCTATCGGGCGAAGCACGGCATCCCGTTCATCGTGGCGGTGCGGCGTCACGGGCAGGATTCGATCCTGTCCGAGTTCGTGGCGCTGCGGCTCGACGCCGCGATCGAGGCGCCCGACGGGCTGCCGGTGACGGGCCGGCTCTCGACCCACGTCCTCGACACCGCGAACGGCGTCCCGGCCGCGGGGGTCGCGGTCGAGCTATGGGAGCTGCCGGACGGCCCGCCGCGGCGGATCGCGAGCGCGATCACGAACGCGGGCGGGCGCACGGACGAGCCGCTCGTGGCGGGCCGGCCCCTGCCGGTCGCCACCTACGAGCTCCGCTTTCGCCTCGGCGATTACTTCCGGGCCCGAGGCACGGCCCTCCCCTCCCCGGCCTTCCTGGACGTCGTGCCCCTCCGCTTCGGGGTCGCCGAGCCGGAAGGGCATTACCACGTGCCGCTGGTCGCGACGCCCTGGAGCTTCTCCACCTACCGGGGGAGCTGAGGAACCGCGTCACGAGACGGCGGGCAGTCTCCACCTCACGCGACCGGGACGACCGCCGTCGCCTCGATCTCGATCTTGGCCTCGCGCTCGACGAGGCGGACGACCTGCACGGCCGCCATGGCCGGGAAGGCGCGGCCGAACGCCTCCCGGTAGGCCGCGCCGAGCGCTTTCGGGTCGGCGAGGTATTCGCCGATATCCGTCACGTACCAGGTGAGGCGCACGAGGTGCTCCGGCCCCGCTCCCGCCTCGGCCAGCACGGCCGCTATGTTGCGGAAGCAGAGCCGCGCCTGCTCGATGAAGGTCGGCGGGAACAGGCCGCCTTCGTCCCATCCGACGAGGCCGCCCGTGACGACGATCCGGCCTTCCGCCGTCACCCCGTTCGCGTAGCCCTTCGGAGGCGGCCAGCCGGCGGGCTGGAGAACGCGATGGCGCAGCGCGCCGTCCGGCGCGCGAGGCGAGCGCATCCCTTGAGACCCTCCGGCGTCCGCCGATCCGGCCTTGCGCCTCGGCTTGTCAGCGGATGTTTCGAGCCTAAAGTAGGTCGGTGTCGCGCAGCAAGCGCCCGTGGATCCGTCCGACGTTGCACCCGATCGC
The DNA here is from genome assembly GCA_937872715.1 of uncultured Methylobacteriaceae bacterium. Classification (GTDB taxonomy): domain Bacteria; phylum Pseudomonadota; class Alphaproteobacteria; order Rhizobiales; family Beijerinckiaceae; genus Enterovirga. The sequence goes on along the minus strand of CALMTJ010000181.1, from coordinate 7,197 downwards.
GCGTCCTCCGGAGGTCATCCGGCCCGTCCCGGCCGGCCCCCGTCCCGCGCCCGGAGCGGCCGGATGAGCGGCTCCGCCCATCTCGACACCTTCGCGGCCGACAATCTCCCGCCGCGCGAGCTCTGGCCGGAGATCCTGCGGACGCGCCCTGAATTCAGCTATCCCGAGCGCCTGAACTGCGTCGTCCCGCTCCTCGACCGGTGGGTCGCGGAAGGCCACGGGGACGAGCCCTGCCTGTTCAGCCCGGACGGCGACCTCACCTATCGCGGGCTGTTCGACCTCGTGAACCGCATCTGCAACGTGCTCACGGGCGAGCTCGGCATGGTGGCGGGCAACCGGCTCCTCCTCCGCTCGGCCAACAATACCTGGATGGTCGCGACCTATCTCGCCGGGCTCAAGGCCGGCCTCGTGGTCGTGGCCACCATGCCGCTGCTCCGGGCGTCCGAGATCGCCTATCCGATCAACAAGGCGCGGATCTCCGTCGCCCTCTGCGACGCCAAGCTGGCGGACGAGATGGAGAAGGCGCGCCCGCTCGCGCCGGGCCTCGGGCGGCTCGTCTATTGGGGCTCGGACGGACCGGACGGGCTCGAGCGAATGGTGGAGCGCGCGAGCCCGGTCTTCGAGCCGGCCGACACGGCGGCGGACGACATCTGCCTCATCGCCTTCACGTCCGGCACGACGGGCGAGCCGAAGGGCTGCATGCACGCCCATTCGGACATGCTGGCCATCTGCGACGGCTTCTCGGGCATGATCCTGAAGCCGGAAAGGCGCGACCGCTTCATCGGCTCGGCGCCCTTCGCCTTCACCTTCGGGCTCGGCATCGTGCTCTTCCCGATGCGGATCGGCGCGTCCTTCGTCGTGGTCGAGAAGGCCGGTCCGGACGATCTCCCGCCCGCGATCGAGCGCTTCCGGGCCACGATCTGCTTCACGGCGCCGACCGCCTACCGGGCCATGATCCCGAAGCTCGGGCAGTACGACCTGTCATCGCTCCGCAAATGCGTGTCCGCCGGCGAGGCGCTGCCGCGCGGGACGTTCGACGCCTGGCTCGCGGCCACGGGCATGAAGCTCATCGACGGGATCGGCGGCACGGAGGTGCTGCACATCTACATCTCGGCCGCCGCCGACGACATACGGCCGGGCTCCACCGGCCGCGTCATCCCGGGCTACGACGCGAAGATCGTGGACGACGAGGGCCGGGAGGTCCCGACCGGGACCGTGGGCCGCCTCGCGCTCCGGGGACCGATCGGCTGCCGCTACCTCTCGGATCCCCGTCAGACGAGCTATGTCCGGGACGGCTGGAACCTGCCGGGCGACAGCTTCCGGGTCGATGCGGACGGCTATTTCTGGTACCAGGCCCGCTCGGACGACATGATCATCTCGGCCGGCTACAACATCGCCGGCCCGGAGGTGGAGGCGGCGCTCCTCACCCATCCGGCCGTCCAGGAATGCGGCGTCGTGGGCGCGCCGGACGCCGATCGCGGGCAGATCGTGAAGGCCTATGTCGTGGCCGCGCCGGGCTTCCCGGCCTCGGCCGCCCTCGCCGAGGAGCTGCAGCGCCACGCCAAGGACGCCATCGCGCCCTACAAGTATCCGCGCGCGATCGCCTTCCTGCCGGCGCTGCCGAAGACCAGCTCCGGCAAGTTGCAGCGGATGGAGCTGCGGAGGCGGGCGGAGCGGGAGGCCGCTCACGCGACCTGACGGCGCGGCGGCACCGCGTCGGGCCTGCGCCCGTCCTACGTTGCTGCGGCGCCACACCTGCCCCCTTCCTGGACGTCCGGCCGCGCGAAAGGCCGCTCCGAGGTTGGCCCGGCCGGCCGATCCGATCCAATAGCATCCTCGGCGATTCGCGCGCGGGCGACACGTTCTCTGGGCTGGATGCGGTTCTTCACAGACATTTTCCGGCGGACCGCCTCGGCCTGCCATCCGGTCTGCGCCGTTCTCCTCGCGCTGGGCACCGCCGCGTGCAGCCCGACGCTCATCCCCAAGGACGGACCGACCGCCGCGGAGGTGAAGCGGAGCGCGGAGCTGACCCTCGCGGATGCCGGCCGGCTCAGCTACGCCCTGGTGAAGCTGAGCCCGCTCGTCCTCTCCACGATGGAGACGGAACGTCAGCCCGCGATCCAGTTCACGAGCCTCGCCCGAAACGGAGCGCCGGCCGACATCCGGATCGGCGCCGCCGACACGGTGAACATCACCATCTTCGAGGCATCGTCCGGCGGCCTCTTCATCCCGACGGACGCGGGCTCGCGGCCGGGCAATTTCATCTCCGTCCCGCCGCAGGAGGTGGACCGGAACGGCAACATCTCCGTGCCCTATGCGGGCGAGATCCGGGCGATCAACCGCTCCCCGACGGAGGTCGCGCACGACATCGAAGAAAGGCTCCGCAAGCGCGCGATCGAGCCGCAGGCCGTCGTGTCCATCGCCGAACGCGCCTCGCTCGCTGTCAGCGTATTGGGCGACGTCCAGACCCCGACCACGATCCCGTTGAAGCCGGGCGGCATTCGCGTCCTGGCCGCGATCGCCCGCGCGGGAGGCGCCAAGTACCCGACGCACGAGCTGCTCGTCACCATCCAGCGGCGCGGCCGCACCGAGCAGGCGTCCCTCAGCACGATCGCCCGCGAACCGGCCCAGAACATCCAGCTCGAACCGGAAGACGTCGTCTACGTGTCCCGGGAGGCACGCTACTTCCTGGCCTTCGGCGCGACGCCCGATCCCGGCGTGATCGGCGGGCAGAACTCGCGGCGGTTCGGTTTTGAGCAGGAGAACATGACGCTCGCCGAGGGCCTGGCCAAGGCGGGCGGGCTCCTGACGGCCCGCGCCGATGCGAAGGCGATCTTCCTGTTCCGCTTCACCCCGCGCGACACGCTGAAGCGCGTCGGCGTCGACCTGAAGAACCTCCCCGGCCAGCAGGTTCCGACCGTGTACACCCTCGATCTCAGCCAGGCGGAGGGCTACTTCATCTCCGACCACTTCTTCCTGAAGAACCGCGACATCGTCTACGTGTCGGACGCGCCCTCCGTCGACCTGCTCAAGTTCTTCGACATCGTGAACGGCATCACGGCGTCCGGGCGAGGCGTCACGTCCGTCGGCCTCGACGTGAGGTCGCTCAGATGAGCCGGCCGGACGGGGAAGGAGGCGACGCGTGAAGGTCTCCGCCGCCGCCATCCTGGCGCTCGCGCTCTCGGCGGCCGTGCAGGTCCGGGCCGCCGACACGCCCGCCCCGACGCCCGGCGCTCCCTACCGGGAGCCGCCCGCCCGCGCGATCGTCGTGCCCGCCTGCTCGGACAGTCCCTTCCGCACCCTGATGACCTGCGAGCCGCGCGAGGAGACGTTCGCTCCCGCCGACCCCGCTCTCGCCGCGATGGAAGGCACGATCGTGCCCCGCGGGAAGCCTTACGGCGAACTCTTCACCCCTCCCCGTCCGGGAGAACCGCGGCGGCCCTGACGCCGGGGTACATGCATCTCCGAAGGGAGTTCGCGGCGACCTCCCGCCAACCATTCGTCCGTGGAGGACGACCATGCTGGTCGCGGCGATCTGCTGGCTTTCTTGCCTGGCCCTCCTCGTGGAGGTGACGGCCCGCGCGCCGACCATCGAATGGATGGAGTAGCGCCGTTCAATCCGCCAGCCAGCCTGCGAGCTCGTAGCAGAGCCACATGATGAAGCCGAGCCAGAATGGCGTCGCCAGCGCGCCGGCCACGAGGATCGCCGCGAGCGCGAGCGACTTCAGGCGGCCCGGCCGTCGCCTGACGGGATCCGGCTGCCCCGCCGGTGGCGCTGCTTTTCTCACCTTGGTTGACGCGAAGATGCGTCCCCCAATCCCATATGCGCCGCGCCGGAACGTCTGCCGATCCGAGGCTTAACGGGAGATTAACGCCGCGCCGCTCCCACGAGGCCGCCCGGCTCAGACCGACTCCGCCGCCGCTCGCGAGGCGCCCTTCGCCATGACGAGGCGGAGGGCGTCCGTCACCGCGTTCCGGCAGGCCGGGGCGGCCGGCAGGGCGTCGCCGAACACGGCCCGCACACCGAGCAGGGCGGCCGCGAGGCGGTCGGGATCGGGGCCGGCCGCATCGGCCAGCGCCCTGAGTTCCCCCGCGAGCGGGTCCCGCACGTCGATCGGGCGCCCGCCCTCATCCGTGCCGGCGACATAGCGCATCCAGGCGGCGATCCCGAGCGCGACGCGGCCGAACGGCGCGCCCGCCCGCAGGCGGTCGCGCGCCGTCCCGAGGAGGCGCGGCGGCAGCTTCTGCGAGCCGTCCATGGCGATCTGCCACGTCCGGTGCCGGAGCGCCGGGTTGCGGAAACGGGCGAGAAGCGAAGCCTGGTAGCCCGCGAGGTCGAAGTCCGGGAGGACGGGCAGGGTCGGCCCGGCCTCCTCCTCCATCAGCGCGCGGATGAGGCCGGCGATCCCGGGATCGGCCATCGCGTCCGCGACCGTCTCGCGCCCGGACAGGTAGCCCAGATAGGCCAGCGTCGAATGGCTGCCGTTGAGGAGGCGGAGCTTCATCAGCTCGAAGGGTTCGACGTCGCGCACGAAGGTCGCGCCGGGCCAGTCCCGCCGGCCGGCCGGGAAGTCGTCCTCCACCACCCAATGCGAGAAGGGCTCGGCCATCACCGGCCACCCGTCCTCCATCCCGAGGAGGCCCGAGACGCGCGTCCGGTCGTCGTCGGTCGTGGCCGGCACGATGCGGTCCACCATCGTGCACGGGCAGGCGAGCTCCGCGGCGATGAAACGCCCGAGTTCGGGGTCGCGCAGTTCCGCGAGGCGGGACAGGACGCGCTTCGCGGTCCGTCCGTTCGCCGGGAGGTTGTCGCAGGACAGGACCGTGAACGGTTCCAGCCCGGCCTTCCGGCGGCGGCGCAGGGCCTCGACGACGAAGCCCGGCGCGGAGCGCGGCCGGCCGGGCTCGGCGAGGTCGTGGCGGATGTCGGGATGCCCCTCGTCGAGCTCGCCCGTCGCAGGGTTGTGGCAGTAGCCCTTCTCCGTGACGGTGAGCGACACGATGCGGGTGTCGGGCGCGGTCATGGCGGCGAGCAGCGCTTCCGGGTCCTCCGGAGCCACCAGGACGGATCGCAGGGCGCCGATCACGCGCAGCGACTCGCCATTCCCGTCCCGCACGTCGAGGGTGTAGAGGCCGTCCTGAGGCCCGAGCGCGTCGCGGGTCTCAGGGCTGCGCAGGGACGCGCCGATGATCCCCCAGCGCCCATCGCCCGAGCCGAGCACATCGTCCGTGTAGACGGCCGCATGCGCCCGGTGGAAGGCCCCGATCCCGAGATGCACGATCCCGGTCCGTATCGCGGCCCGGTCGTAGGCCGGGCGGTGGACGGACGGCGGAAGCGATCCGAAGGTCGCCTGGGAGAGGCGGGTCACGTTACCGGCGGGAGGGGTGCGCGAGGCGGGTCGAGCTCAACCGGCGGGCTCCTGCTTGGCGCGGGCGACGATCTGCGTCGGGTTTACGAAGCGGAGCGCGACCACGAGCCAGACGAGGGTCACGGCCATGTAGATCACCGCCATCGCGTCGATCGACTGGCCGGACCGGACGCCCGCCGCGAACACCGCGTAGTAGAGCGCGACGACCAGCGTCTGGCTGGTCGGCCCGGCCGTCAGGAAGGTGAGCTCGAACATGGCGATTGTCCGCACGAGCACGAGCAGCAGCGCCGCCAGGATGCCGGGCAGGAGGAGCGGCAAGAGCACGCGGAGGAAGAGCCTGGTCGTCGTCGCGCCGAACACCCGGGCGGCGGCCTCGATACGTGGGTCGATCTGCTCGATGAACGGGATCATGACCAGCACCACGAAAGGCACCGTCGGGACGAGGTTCGCCAGGACCACGCCCCAGAAATCGCCTGCGAGCCCGAGCCTGTAGAGCACGGTCGCGAGCGGGATGCCGTAGGTGATGGGCGGAACCAGCAGCGGCAGGAGGAAGACCAGCATCGCGATCCGCCGGCCGGGGAAGTCGCGGCGGGCGAGCGCGTAGGCGGCCGTGACGCCGAGGAGGCCCGAGATGGCCACCACGGTGAAGACGACCTGGAAGGTCACGAGCAGCACGTCGTGGAGCTGGAATTCGTCCCAGGCCGCCACGTACCACCGCGTCGTCCAGCCGGCCGGCATCCAGGTGCCGAGCCAGCGCGTCGCGACCGAGTTCACCACGACGGCCGCGATCATCGCGAGAAGGTTCCCGACGAACAGGATCGTCACGCCCCAGACCGCGAGGCGCCACATTCGGGAGGCGAGGCCCGTGTCGCGGATCATCCCTTCGTACCCCCGACCGGGCCGGTATAGAGGAGCGTCCTCAGGCCCAGGATGGCGGCCACGATGGCGAGCTGGACGGCCCCCATGATCATCGCGATCGCCGAGGCGAGCGAATAATCGTATTCCTCGAACGCAGCCTGGTAGGCCGCGATGGAGATGACCCGGGTCGCGCCGGCGGGCGAGCCGAGCAGCACGGCCGAGGGGAATACCGCGAAGGCCTGGACGAAGGACAGGCAGAACGTGATCGCGAGCCCGGGCAGGATCAGGGGCAGCACCACCCGGGAGAAGCGCCGCCGTGCGCCGGCGCCGTGCACGGCCGCCGCGTGTTCGAGCGCGGGATCGATGCCCGTGACGTAGGAGAGCGCGAGCAGGAAGGTGAACGGGAAGCCTGTGATCAGGAGGGAGGCGAACACGCCCCAGTAATTGTTGGTGAGCTTCAGCGGCGACGACAGCACGCCTGCGAAGACGAGGGTGCGGTTGAACCAGCCCTGCGGCCCGAGATAGTTCAGGAGCCCCTCCGCCACCAGCACCGTGCCGAGCGTGACCGGCAGGACAAGGATCGTGGTGAGGAGGCGCTGCCGGCGGAGCAGCCGCACCCGCATGGCGATCGGCACGGCGAGGGCGAGGTTCAGCACCGTCACCGGCACCGCGAGCCGCAGCGTCGAGGCGATCGTGTCGTAGAGGAACGGGTCGGAGAAGAAGCGCGCGTAGTTCGCGTACCAGGCGCCCGCCTTCGGCTCGATCGACAGGACCAAGCCGTAGCCGAACGGGTACAGGAAGAGCGCCGCGATCGCCACGAGCGCCGGCAGGACGAGCAGCGTCGTCCCGTCGAGCCCCCGCGCGGCGAGCCGCGTGCGCAGCCCGACGCTCTCCTCGACGCCGGCCGCCGCCGCGATCCCGTCGAGCGGGACGGAGCTCACCGGGATGCTCCTTGGAGGCCGAAGCACGC
>CALMTJ010000180.1 GCA_937872715.1 uncultured Methylobacteriaceae bacterium | reverse complement strand
GTCGCGGGAGCCCCCGGGTGGGGGCCTCCCCCCGGTCGGTCGGGGTTGGGCGGGGGCCGGCGGGGCCACGACGCATCTATTGGCATGGGGTGTGCTAGGGCCTGTAAGTCCGAGACAAGCTCCTCCCCAGGGTTGGCGTCCCGCTCAGTTCAGCGCGACGCCGGCCGGGCGCTTCTCCTTCGTGACCGTGACGTCGCCGAGCATCAGCCCGCCCGGGCCGACCCGGACCGGGATGGCCTCGCCGTCGTGGACGGCGCCGGACAGGATCATCTCGGCCAGCGGGTCCTGGACGTTCTTCTGGATGACGCGCTTCAGCGGCCGCGCGCCGTACGCCGCGTCGTAGCCCTTCTCGGCCAGCCAGCCGCGCGCCGTCGGGTCGAGCGAGACGGTGATGTTGCGCTCGTCCAGGAGTTTTTGCAGCCGGCTCATCTGGATGTCGACGATCGCGCCCATCTCCGACCGCTGAAGGCGGTGGAACAGGATGATCTCGTCCACCCGGTTCAGGAATTCCGGCCGGAAATGGTGGCGCACCACGCCCATCACCTCGTCGCGCACCAAGTCCGTGTCCTGCCCTTCCGGCTGACCGACGAGATGTTCGGAGCCGAGATTGGATGTCATCACGACGAGGACGTTGCGGAAGTCCACCGTCCGGCCCTGCCCGTCCGTCAGCCGGCCGTCGTCCAGCACCTGGAGGAGGACGTTGAACACGTCCGGATGCGCCTTCTCGATCTCGTCGAAGAGGACGACCTGGTAGGGCCGACGGCGGACCGCCTCCGTGAGGGCGCCGCCCTCCTCGTAGCCGACATAGCCGGGAGGCGCGCCGATGAGGCGGGAGACCGAGTGCTTCTCCATGTATTCGGACATGTCGAGCCGCACGAGCGCCGCCTCGTCGTCGAACAGGAAGGCCGCCAGCGCCTTGGTCAGCTCCGTCTTGCCGACGCCGGGCGGGCCGAGGAACATGAACGAGCCGATCGGCCGGTTCGGGTCCTGGAGGCCGGCGCGCGCCCGCCGCACGGCGGTCGATACGGCCTCCACCGCCTCCCGCTGCCCGACGACGCGCCGGCCCAGCGCGCTCTCCATGGCGAGGAGCTTCTCGCGCTCGCCCTCCAGCATCTTGTCGACCGGGATGCCGGTCCAGCGCG
>CALMTJ010000179.1:2803-23600 GCA_937872715.1 uncultured Methylobacteriaceae bacterium | reverse complement strand
TGGTTCGACAAGGTGCCGTCCAAGTTCGAGGGTTGGGGCGAGAACCGCTGGCGGGCGGCGGGCTTCCGGGCGGTGCCGAACTGCACCGTTCGGCGCGGCGCCTATATCGCGCCCGGGGTCGTGCTGATGCCGTCCTTCGTCAATCTCGGCGCCCATGTCGGCGAGGGCACGATGGTGGACACCTGGTCCACCATCGGATCCTGCGCCCAGGTCGGGAGGAACTGCCACATCTCGGGAGGCGCCGGCATCGCGGGCGTCCTGGAACCGCTGCAGGCGAACCCGGTGATCATCGAGGACGATTGCTTCATCGGCGCCCGCTCGGAGGTGGCCGAGGGCGTGATCGTGGGGCAGGGCTCCGTCCTGTCGATGGGCGTCTACCTCGGGGCCTCGACCAGGATCGTCGACCGGGCGACGGGCGAGGTCACGACCGGGCGCGTCCCGCCCTATTCCGTGGTGGTGGCGGGCGCCATGCCCGGCAAGGCCCTGCCCGACGGCTCGCCCGGGCCGTCGCTCTATTGCGCGGTGATCGTGAAGCGTGTGGATGCCGGCACGCGCGCGAAGACCTCCATCAACGAGCTCCTGCGGGACTGAGCGGCGCGCGGTCCGGACATGGCGGCCGACACGGCGCTCGAGCTGGCCCAGGCGCTGATCCGGTGCCCGTCCGTCACGCCGGACGAGGGCGGGGCGCTCGCCCTCGTCGAGAGCGTGCTCGCGCCGGCCGGATTCGCCGTGCACCGGCCCGTCTTCTCGGAGCCGGGCCAGCCCGATGTCGAGAACCTCTTCGCCCGTTACGGGCGCGAGGGCCCGTGCCTCGCCTTCGCGGGCCATACGGACGTAGTGCCGGCGGGCGATCCCGCCGGATGGAAGCACGATCCGTTCGGCGGGGTCGTGGCGGACGGGATGCTGCACGGCCGCGGCGCGGCCGACATGAAGGGCGGAGTCGCCGCCATGCTGGCGGCGGCGCTCGGCTTCGTGCGAGACCGCGGTCCCGGCCTTCGGGGCTCGGTCGCGTTCCTGCTGACGGGCGACGAGGAAGGGCCGGCCGTGAACGGCACGGTCAAGCTCCTCCGCTGGGCGGCGGAGCGCGGCGAGCGTTTCGACGCCTGCCTCCTGGGCGAGCCGACCAATCCGGAGCGGCTGGGCGACATGATCAAGATCGGCCGGCGCGGCTCGCTCACCGGACGGCTCACCGTGCGGGGCAGCCAGGGCCATGTCGCCTATCCCCATCTCGCCGCGAATCCCATCCCGGCTCTGGCCCGCATCGTCATCCGACTGGCGGAGCCGCTCGACGGCGGCACGGCGCGATTCGACGCCTCCAACCTCGAATGGACGAGCCTGGATGTCGGCAACGCGGCCACCAACGTGATCCCGGCCGTGGCGCGCGGCGTGTTCAACGTCCGGTTCAACGACCTGTGGGACCCGGAGACCCTGGCGGCGGCGCTGCGGGCCCGCGTCGGCGCGGCCGCGGCCCGCGCGGCCTTCACCCACGATTTCGACGCCCCCAACACCCGCGCCGTCCTGACCGAGCCCGGTCGCCTCACCGACCTTCTCGGGACGGCGGTCGAGGCCGAGACGGGGCGGCGGCCGGCGCTCTCCACGATGGGCGGCACCTCGGATGCCCGCTTCATCAAGGATCATTGCGCCGTCGTGGAGTTCGGCCTCGTCGGCCGGACGATGCACGGCACGGACGAGCACGTGGCCACGGCCGACCTCGAGACGCTGACCCGCATCTACCGGCGATTCCTCGACCTCTACTTCGCCTGACACTTGCCTCGGCTGCGACTTAAGTCGTATGATCCCGTCGGAGGAGACGTCCGGGGCGCCACTCGATCAGGAGGCGACCTTGACCGTCGACGACCTCGGACGATCCCTCAAGGGCACGGCCGCCCTGGTGAACAGGCGTCCCGACGCGCTCGCCGCTTTCGACGTCAGCGGAGCAGGGTTCCGCCGCTCCTTCCTGGCCGTTCTGCTGACCGTGCCGGCGATGGTCGTCTCCGTCGGCCTCGTCCGGACGGGTGCGGGGCTCGACGTCGAGGGATGGGCGCTGCTCGACGACCACGCGGTCGTGGCCGCGACCGCGCTCGCCCATCTCGGGAGCTTCCTGGCGCTGCCGGCCGCGATGGCCTTCGTGCTGAGGGGCACCGCCTACGGGGAGCGCTTCGTGCCCTTCGTGATCGCGACCAACTGGATCTCGGCCTACGGCGCCCTGGCCCTCTCGGTCCCGGGCGCGCTGTTCCTGATGAGGATCGAGACCGCGCCGCTCTCCGTCCTGTTCACCTGCGCCTTCGCGGTGATCGCGATCCAGGCGCAATGGTGGGCGGCCCGCCTCACCTTGGGCCTCGACGGCCGACAGGCCGCCGCCGTGGCGGCGCTCGGGCTGCTCCTCGACCTGTCGGCCTCGGGAGCGCTGTCGGGCGTCGTCGGGTAGCTCGTGCGGATGCCCCGTCCGCTCACCACACTTTCCAGGGCGCCTGCCCGGACCTCCACAAATCCTCCAGCAAGGCCTTGTCCCGCAAGGCGTCCATGGGCTGCCAGAAGCCGTGGTGCTCGAAGGCCATGAGCTGCCGCTCGGCCGCGAGACGCTGAAGCGCCGTGGTCTCCCAGGAGGTGTCGTCGCCCTCAATCGCATTGATCGTGGCCGGCGACAGGACGAAGAAACCTCCGTTGATCAACCCGCCTTCGCCGGCCGGCTTCTCGGTGAAGCGCTCGACGAAGCCGTTCCCGATGGCGAGTGCTCCATAGCGCCCAGGGGGCTGAACCGCCGTGATCGTGGCCTTGCGGCCATGCGCCTCATGAAAGGCGATCTGCGCCCGTATGTCGATATCTGCCACCCCATCGCCGTAGGTGAAGCAGAAGGCCTCCTCGTTGTTCAGGTAGGAGGCGACGCGTTTCAGCCGGCCTCCCGTCTGCGTCAGCTCGCCCGTGTCGACGAGCGTGATGCGCCATGGTTCGGCAAACTTCGCGTGCACTTCCATCTGGTTGCTGGCCAGATCGATGGTGACGTCCGACATGTGCAAGAAGTAGTTCGCGAAGTACTCCTTGATGACGTACCCTTTGTAGCCGCAGCAGATCACGAAGTCCGTGACTCCGTGCGCGGCGTAGATCTTCATGATATGCCAGATGATCGGCTTTCCGCCGATCTCGATCATCGGCTTCGGCCGAAGATGCGTCTCCTCCGAGATGCGCGTCCCGAGCCCGCCGGCGAGAATCACGGCCTTCACGGGAGGTGCTTCCGCGAGGTGGACCCGGCGAGCACGTCGCCGGGCATCGCGGCGACCCGGCCGTGCCGGGCGGCGGCGCAGTCGAACGTGCAGCGGCTAGGTGCAATCGCCATCACGGCACTATCCCGGCCGGCCAAGGGCGGGCGGAGCGGTTCCGGCGCAACGGACAGGCATGTCGCTTGAGGGCACATCTCGTCGCGTTCCGGTGCCGTCAGCTTGCCTCAGCCTTCGACGGACAGCCCGAGTTCTTGCGCCAGCTGAGATCTCCAGATCCTCCATGTGGGCTCTTCCGCTTCATCCACCAGGAAATCCCGTAACAGGTCGCAGGAGGACGAGAACTGCGCCTCGATATCGCGATATCTCGTTTTCCGAGCACGGACGGTCACATTCCGCAAAGGAGGCGAATGATCGCTTCGCTGCCGATCTATGATGATCTCACCATATCCGAGTTCTGCCAATGACGTTTGAAATCGTTCAGGGAACCACTGGCCGATATGAAAAGCCCAGGATGCGGCCTGGTCTCCTTCGAGATGCCTGAGCGCCTTCAATTTGTCGGACAACTTCGTAGCCTGGGTGAAATCCGTGGCCGATGCCTCGAAATCCGGTGTCTCGATCCAGAGGACACCCCCGATCTTCAGCCACGCATGCCACTTCACCAAGCATGCCAGTGCCGTCACGCGGCGGAAATGCTCGAAGACATGGTGCAACCGCACCTCTGCGATGGTCCCATTCGCGAAATCGAGTTTCAGGATGTCGCAGTTTACGTCGGGCGTGACCCTCATCACGTTGTGTTCCGAGGACGGGAAATCGATGTTCACGTAGCCTTCGAGATGAACCTCTCCACATCCAAGATGAAGCCGGGGGGCGCTGCCTGCCGCCGCCTTCATGATCCGATCCTCGGGTTTTCCGCTGGGACGGTCGTCGGAAAAGACGACCCTCAGCGGACGCAGCATCCTTTCAAGTCGCGGATACATCGCGTCATCCGGCTTTCAGCTGGCGTTGCGCTTCAACGAAGAACCCGGTCGTGAATTCGGGTATCGGTGCTTTCTCGTCCTGCCCGTAAAGGAAACGAGGCAGCACGTCCGTGAACAGGTCGAGAAGCCGGTCGCCGTCCGGCCCGTAGAGATGCCGGTGCTTGTCGTAGGTCCAGCCGAACCGGGCACATTCCTGCGCCATGTGGGCGAACCAGCCGCGATTAGGCTCGATCGTTGTGACATCGCAGCCGAACTCCATCAGGAACTTCCGGTACCAATGATCGGTGTAGCCGCCGTAGAAGTGGAACGGCTGCTGATGGAGGCCGGAACCGAGCGGAGCCGTGATGAGGAGCCGTCCGGCCGGCCGGACGATCCGGACCATCTCCCGGAGAGCCTCGATGGGATAGGGGACATGTTCGAGCACTTCCGTGCACAGGATGACGTCGAACGATCCGTCGGCGACAGGAATGGCCGTGATGTCGGACACGTAGTCGATCTGCCCGTAGCGACCTTCGCGCCCCGAACGCAGCCCATCATATTGCGCGAAGTCGTGTGTCCTGTACTCGCAATGGTCGAATAGCGGACCGTAAAGGGCCGTTCCGCATCCCACATCCAGCACTCGCGCACCCGCCGGGACGCTCCGAGCCCTTGCGGCCACCCACCTGTCTCGAGACCGCTGGTTGAAGTCGTGGATGTCCGCGAGGTCGAGCGTGCTCGCCGATCTCATCATGGCCATGAGATCGGCCCACGTGTCGCTGTCGCGCTCCTTCTCCCGCCGGCCGTAGCTCTGCAGTCTCGTGACGCGGAGGCCGAACGGCGACAAGACCTTGTTGACGACGTCGCTCGGTCGCATGGGTCGATAACAGCTCCGATACGGCTCGGCGGGTGCGCGGCCCGCATCCCTTCCCGCCTGAGGAGCCCGCGATCGTCTTACCGTGTCAGGCCGTGAACTGGAACAGGTCTCTCCCCGACCGGCCGAGCCGCTACAGCCTCTCCCAACCTGTCGGGAGGAGCCCGTCCGGCGCCTCCCTCGCCAGGAACCATCGCCGGGGCGCGATCACCCGCTTGCCGGGCGAGCGGTTCAACCAGGCGGCCCACCAGCTGAAGGAGCTGTTGGCGATGATGTGATGGCGGCACGCCGCCATCAGGTGGAGGTCCTCGTAGTCCCGACCGTCAGACTTATCCACAAAGATCATGTCGGCGCGCGCCGGCAGGTTCGCGCGCGACCAAGGCACGTCGTCGCTGAACACGACGAAGCGGCAGCCCGGCTCGTGCTCCTCCATCCTGGCCATGGCGTCCGCGTACCATTCCGGTGCGCAGGTCCCGTGGAAGGCGCTCACGCCCGGATGCGTGACGTAGTCGGCCCTGCGCACGTGGACGGAGACGGAGGCCTTCTCCCCGATCCTCCTCAAGATGCCTTTCCGATGGGCGGTCATCGGCGCCGCGAGGCGGAAATCGTCCCCGATCGCGGCGGCAAAGGGCTCGAAGAATGCCTCGCCCTGCCAATAGCCCTCCAGGTGAACGATCCGTCGACCCCGGAGAGAGGCGGGATCGATGGGACCCGAGCTTTCCCGCACGCGATGGACGAACCGCTCGACCGCGCGCGTGACCAAGCCTCTCGACGGCGATCCCGAGAAGGCCGCGCGAGCCAGCCAAGCGGGCAGGACCAGAGACCTCGTCCTGAACGCGCCGAGTTGATAGCTGCGTGGCGTCTGACCGAGCGACTCCGCTTCGTCGAACCAGGACAAGTCGAGCCACAGCAAGCGACCTGTCGCGGTCGCGAGCCGACGTCCGTGGGCATACTGGAACATTTGATTCCCGAGCCCGCCCTGCAGGCGAATCACGATCACGCGGCGGCTCGCGACCGCGACGCCGTCCGCGTGATCTTCCCGAGCCGTTCGGTACATTCCCGCCGGACGGCACGCCCCAGCGAGGTCCAAGGACCGACATGCCGCTTCAGCTTTCTGGTCCAGGCGGCCACCTCCGCGAGAGTTGCACCGTCGTAAAGCTCTCCCGCTGATGACAGGACACGGTGAACAGCAAGTTCGCGCTCGCTATAGGTCACGCCCAACGCGCTCAACGTCTGCGCGCGCGCACGCTGAGCCACGATGGATTGTTTAGGCCCGTGCACGGCCCCGACGCTTGCTGGATGTATTCGGTACTTATGGAGATATTGGGGAAGGTTCCCCATTTTTATCAATTTGCAGGATCTAGACCATAGATCATAGTCTTCCGCATGGGCTGCTTCATCTCTGTAGCGGAGCTGCACCTCGTTCATCTTTCGCATGTCGAACATCACCGTCGGATGGGCCAGGGGACACTCGAAGAGCATACGTGCCGTTATCTCGGTATGAGACGTCGGAAATCGAGAGAGCTCCTGTGCTCCGCAGGGGGAGAAGCGGGTGAGCCAAGTGCCGCAAACGGCGATGTCCGGTTGTGCCCGCATATAGGCGAGCTGTTGCCGCAAGCGATCCGGGTCGGCGATGTCATCGGCGTCCATTCGCGCTACGTACCGGGTCGTGGCGGCATCCAGTCCTTGGTTGAGCCTCGCCACGAGCCCGCGGTTT
This sequence comes from uncultured Methylobacteriaceae bacterium, assembly GCA_937872715.1. Taxonomy (GTDB): domain Bacteria; phylum Pseudomonadota; class Alphaproteobacteria; order Rhizobiales; family Beijerinckiaceae; genus Enterovirga. The sequence continues at coordinate 16,838 of CALMTJ010000179.1, read as the reverse complement.
CCGGCCCCCACCACGAGCCTGATCCGCGGATCGGTGTAGGAGCAGGCGACCGCGAGACTGCCGTCCGTCGATCCGTCATCGATGAGAAGAAGCTCGAAATCCGGCTCCGTCTGGGCCAGCATGCTCTCGATCGCTTCACGTAGGTAGCGTTCCGCATTGTAGACCGGCATCAGAACGGTCACGGCGGCTTGCCGCCTCATGGCGACGTCGAGGTAAGGGCGGGAGAGTCACGTGGCGGGCCCAAGCGTTCGATCGTGAAGCGTCGGATCTCACCCTGTAGAAGTCCGAATACCTGTGTCCTGAACTCGACGCTCGTGACCGTATCGGCGAGGTCGAACTCGAGCGCGATGCTCGTCGGCGCGCCGGGGCCGCCTTCCACCTCGCTGGTCGCCAGCATGCGCTGCCCGCTGTTGCAAGGAACGTCCAGGATGACGCGCGGAAGCTGCGCGCCGTCGTCGAAGGCGAGCGTCAGCCGATAAGCGCCAGGCTCAAGCTCTATGTAGGGACCGTAGGTGAGAAAGCCTTCCCGATCCGACACGGCGGCGATGCCGGTGGACGTGCGCACAGCCTTCTCGGTCAGCCGGATGTCCGGATCGTCGAACTCCCACGATCGTGATGTTCCACCGTAGACACGCCGGAGATGCCAGAAGGAATTGTAGTTGTTCGTTCCCCGCGCGCCGAGATGGAGCAGGTCGCCGCCCATCAGCTTCACTCTCATCGCGACGAGCGTGTGGTCGGGCGCCACGTAGGTGATGTTCTCCTGCGGCTTGCCGGGAGTCACGGCCCGTGAGACGCCGATCCATTGGTCGTCCGCATCCTCTCCTTGCCGCTTCTCCGCCATCGCGGCGATCAGGGCGCGGCCGAACAGGACAGGGCCGGTCGGGTAGAGGGGGCTGCTGCCGTAGTATTTGGTGCGGCAATTCTCGAGTACATAATCGATCGCGATCCGCATCTCCCGCCGCCCAGGCACAGCCCATGTAAGTCCGAGAGCCACCGCCGTCCAACTTGGCGACATAAAATCATTGTCTTTGAACGATGCCAGACCCACCCCCATCGGAGGGCGGAGAGGGTTCATGAAGCGAATGCCGAGATCGACGTACAACCCACCATACAGGTAGAGAAGGCAGAACCTCGCGAGATCCGATTTATACGCGTAAGGGCCCAGGAGATCGAAGGCGGCCAGCACCTCCGGCTCGAAATTCTCGGCGATCATCGCCCGCAGGGCGTTGCCGTCCCAGAGCCGGTACTCGGCATCGGGGTAGAGGGCCCGGAGGGCGGCGGTGTTCTGGGCTATGATCGGCGGTAGGGTCGCCGGCAGCCCGTATCCGTCGGCCACCAGGATCTGGTGAAGGCGCGGCGTGTCCTGGACGACCATGGAATTCATCGCTGCTCCGCCTCCCGTGCGGGCATTCGTCCCGAGGAGGGCTACGTCCGTCCGCGCATCTTCTCGACGGTGCCGGTCGTCGAGTGACCTTCGTGGAAGACGACCGTCACCACCCGGCCGCCCCTCCCCGTCACGACGTCGTAGCCGACGATGTCCTCGGCCTTGTAGTCGCCGCCCTTGACGAGGACGTCCGGCTGCACGGCCTCGATGAGGCTGAGCGGCGTCTCTTCCGGGAAGCCCACGACGTAATCCACGCAATCGAGGCCGGCCAGGACCTCCGCCCGATCGGAGAACGGGTTGATCGGCCGGTCGGGACCTTTCAGGCGCGACACCGATTCGTCCTCGTTCAGTCCCAGGACGAGGATGTCGCCTTGCTCCTTGGCGGCCTTCAGCATCCGGACGTGACCCGGGTGGAGGATGTCGAAGCAGCCATTCGTGAACACGATGCGGGTGCCGTCCCGGCGGCGGCTGTCGAGGAGCGGCCGCAGCATGTCCGGCTCCACCACCTTGGAATAGCCCGCCCGCGCGGCTGCTAGACGGTGGTCCATATCCCGCGAGGACACGACATAGGTTCCGGCATGGGAGACCGCGATGCCGGCAGCGAGGTTCGACAACTGCATCGCACGGTCGAGATCGATGCCGCTTCCGAGGGTGACCGCGAGGGCTGCCAGCACGGTGTCGCCCGCGCCCGAAACATCGAACACCTCAAGCGCCTCGGTCGGGCGTTCGATGGTGCGGCCGTCCACGGAGACGAGCAGCATCCCCGTCGAGCCGCGCGTCAGGACGAGGTGCTCGATCCCGTAGCGGGCGATCGCCTCCCGGGCATGGGCGACGAGATCCGCCTCCGGGCAATGGCCGAACAGCAGACGGTACTCGGCCATGTTCGGTTTCAGGAGATGTGCGCCCCGGTAGTGCTCCGGATCGGGCAGCTTCGGATCCACCAGGGTGGGCTTGCCGAGCGCCTTCGCGGCCGCGATCAGGCCGGGCAGGCGGGTGAGCGCTCCCTTGCCGTAATCGGAGAACAGGATGAGATCCGCGGCTCGGGCGGCGGTCTCGAATCGCGACCCGAGATCGTCCAGCGCCCGCGGCGAGGCGCTGCCGTCGCGATCGATGCGGGCGATCTGCTGGGTGCCGGAGACGAGACGCGTCTTCTCCGTGGTCGGGTTCTCGGGGTCGACGACGAAGTTCAGATCGATGGAGGCCGCCTGCAGCAACGTCCCGAGGTCACGTCGCCCGTTGTCGTCGCCCACGACGCAGAGGAGCTCGCATCGACCGCCGAGCGCGGCCACGTTCGCGGCCACGTTCGCGGCACCGCCGGCCCGCATCGTCTCCCCGCGCGTGAGAAGAACCGGGACCGGCGCCTCGGGCGACACGCGGGTCACGTCCCCACTGATGTAGCGGTCCACCATGGCGTCGCCAACGATGAGGATTCGGGCCGTATGGCTCATCTCGGCGCGGAAAAGGCTCATCTCGTCACGTCCGAAGCTCTTGCGCATCCCCACTCGGCCAGGGCCGCATCGTTCCCGCCGAAAACGGTCGCCACCCAGATTTCGCCGTTCTATGACGCAAAGTTGCGGGGCGCCAGCGTAGGAGCGGGTGACGAATTGAGCGGCGCGGATAATTGCGGGGCGAAACTGCGGTCGGCCGTAACGGGGGCCGCCCGACGGGGCGTGTTCGGCGTGGCCGGCATGTCGATCGACCTTCCCGGGAACCCTGCCGGCCATCCCGGGATCCCTGCCATGCGGTCGCCCGCGTGAAGCCGGGTTACGACCTCCAGGTTCCGGCCCGGCCCTGGCTCGAATGGCTGACCGAATCGGCGCTTCCTCTCTGGACGAGCGCCGGTTGGGACGAAGGCACGGGCACCTTCGTCGAGAGGCTCGATCTGGCGGGCAGGCCTCTACCGGACGTGCCCAGGCGCGTGATGGTGCAGGCACGTCAGATCTACGTCATGTGCGTGGCGCATCGCCGGGGCTGGATGTCTGGCGCCGACCGTCTGGCCGATATCGCTGTCCGGTCGATGATCCGGCGCTACCATGCCGTCGACGGCCAGCGCGGCTGGATCTTCGCGGCGACCGCGGGCGGGGCGGTCTCGGATGGCCGGCGCGATCTCTACGGGCACGCTTTCGTGCTCCTTGCGCTGGCTCATGCGGCGACGAGCCTCGCGGATTCGCGACTCCTCGATCTGGCTGACGGAACGCTCGCATTCCTGGACGGCGCCATGACGTCGCCTCACGGCGGCTACGTCGAATCGTGGCCCCTTCCCGTCCTGCCGCGCCGGCAGAACCCGCACATGCACCTGTTCGAGGCACTCCTCGCGCTGCACGAGGCGGCGCCGGACCGCGGCTATCTCGACCGCGCCACCGCCATCCTGGACCTGGCAGAGGAGAGCTTCGTCCTCGGCTCGACCCCGGTTCTGGTCGAGTTCTTCGACGAGGCATGGCGCCCGCGCGACCCGGAGCCGCACGCATTCGAGCCCGGCCACCACTTCGAGTGGGTGTGGCTGCTGGACCGGTATTCCGGAATGGGCGGACGCGCGACGGATCGGCTCGCAGCGTCCTTGCTTCGCGTCGCCCTCGACCACGGCCTCGGCCCGTCCGGGCTCGTCGTCGACGGCGCCAACGAGGCCAGCCCGATCACGGGCGCCGGCACGCGGCTATGGCCGCAGACGGAAGCCGCGAAGGCGGTCTGCACGCCCGTCGGGGCGACCGTCGGCGCGCCATCGCCGGAGCTGTTCCTCGACGGATTGATGGGTCGGTTCCTCGCACCTGCCCTCCCGGGCAGTTGGATCGACCAGTTGGATGCGGACGGAAACGCCGTCTCGGCGTTCGCGCCGGCGAGCAGCTTGTATCATCTCGTCTGTGCGCTGGACGTGTACTGCGGCGCAGCCTCTGCTACCCAGCCTGATCGCAGGCCACCGGGGTGAGCGTGGCATCCCATGAGATCGGACTTGATGGAAGAGAGTCGGGAGAAGCTTGCAGAGCTGGTTGCCCGTATCGATCAGGATTTGGGGCCGAACACGAACCCTCTACCGCCGCGGCAGGCCGGCATCCTGGCCCTCAACGTGAAGACGCTCGGCTCTGAGGTCGCCCAGCTGCTCCACGACGGATGCCTGGCCGGCCGCACTGGACGATCGCCGCTTCGGCGTCATCTTCAAGAGACACTGTGAGATCGTATATACATCACGACATGAGAATACATCATCTACTCGGCCTGCACGGTCCTTTCACTGATGCCTTTCGGGATCTCGCCATCGATCTGCTTGCCGCGAGTGGCCGTCCTGCCGTCTCGATCGAGGTCGCACCGGTGCAATCTGAGGTTGATCCGGAACGGCGCAATCTGGATTGTCTCGGAAGCTTAGCAACACATTTGCTGAAGGAGGGAGATCGCGACGTCGTCGCGGTATCACGTGTTCCCGACCGGGCCTATGCGGATGCCGTCTCTCGATCCGGGGGCCAATTCATCGTCGCTCTCGCCGATCCGCGCCGGGCGGCCCTATACCTCAACCGAACGGGCGGCTGGGAGTTGGTCGCCGCCATCAGGATCATCGGCGGTTCCAGCGCTTGTCTCGCCGGAGTATTGGCGTCCGAGGGCGCCAGCATCATGCGCGCCGACGATGCGGCGGCAGACCCAACGAGCCTTGCATCCCGTCTCCTCGCCGCCCTTCGGCTTCCGGCAGGTGCGGGTGAGATCGCCAGGGCGGTCGAGATCGTCTCCGGACGGCTTGCTTCGATCAAGAATCTCGTCGCTGACGAGCCCGACGTCTCAGATGCTCTCCGGGCAGCACTGCCGGAGGAGGGGGCGCTCGCGGTGGAGGCGGCACTCGCGGGCTATGTATCAGCGTTCGCTGGCGGGCCGCTCGGACGTATCACGGCCACCCGATCTCTCTTCTACTCGACCGAAGCGAATGCACCCCTTTCCAGCCCGGTCGTCGACGTCACGGGACGCGCCCGCTGCCTCATCTACGGCCCATACATCCAACTCCCTCAAGGAGATTGGACGGTCCGGCTTGTCCTGGCCTTCCCCCAGGAGGTGGTCGGGACGCCGTTCACGCTGGAGGTGAGTCGCGGCGACCGGAGCGGCTGGAGCGAGGTCGGACGCATGTCGTTCATCGCGAGCCTCGGACGCTATGTCGGGCAAGTCTCGTTCAACCATCGCGACCCAAGTGCGACGCTGCAATTCAAGCTGTTCATCGACAAGGCTGCCTTTGATGGTCGGGTCTCGCTCGGCTTCGCAGAGCTCCAGCGTCTGGATGACGAGACGCTCGGCGACATCGAGTGGCGACCTTACAGCTGACCGGAATGGCCTGCATTCGGGTCATGTCGGCCGGCCGTTCAATACCCGTGTCAGCGCCTCGAACACCTCATCCGGCGGGATGTGCACCAGGCAGGCGAGGTCCTTGCCGCAATTCTCCGCCCGGTCGATGCCGCAGCCGCAGCAGGGCACGCGCCGGCTGACGATCAAGCCTTCGCCCTCCTGACCCCATTCGTCCCAATTGACCTGGCCCATATGGACGCTGATCACCTTGGCGCCCCGGAGGGCCGCGAGGTGCTTCGGACCCGTGTCGTTGCCGACGAAAGCGTCGCAGAACGCGAGAAGCGCCTCGAGCTCCGGATTGGCCACCATGCCGCCTTCGAAGCGGAGCCTGTCGGACGGCAGGCCCGACGCGGAGACGAGCCCTGCATGCATCGCGTCGTCCGCCAGGAGGATGACCTTCCGGTCGGTGCGTTCGACGATCAGCCGGGCGAGGTCGAGATAGTGGCCGAACGGCCAGCGCTTGAAATCGATGCGGGCCCCCGAATGCAGAACGACGAAGGACTGCCCGGGCGCGATCTCGAAACGTGCCAGGTCGGCCCGGCTGGCATTCGGGTTCGGAACCACGACCGACCGATGGGCGAGCGCGGCGCCGAGCGCATCGACGAGGCTCAGCACCTGCGTCGCGTGCGACGCGCGCTCCTTGCCGTTCACCGGGTCGTGGGTGCGCATGTCGATCCCGAGGGTGAGCCACGGGAACTCGGCCGGCTTGAAGCCCACGAGGTGCGGAGCTCCGGAGAGACGCAGGAGCGGCCTGGAATCATGCCCCGGCGACAGGTCGATCGCGAGTTCGAAGCCTTCCGCCCCCAATCGCTCCCGCAGGCTCTCCTGCTTGTCGATCGCCAGGTGGCGACGCTTGGTGGCGTGGCTGTAGGTGAGCTCGACCGTGAAGATGCCCGTGAACAGGCCAAGGCTGCGGGCGAGCTCCGCGTTGCCGGGTGTGACGAGCGCGTGGAGCTCGGCCCGGGGCAGCAACTCCCGGAGGCGACGGATGGCCGGGATGGACGTCACGAAATCGCCGAGCTGGTCCGCCCTGACCACGAGGACGCGCCGCGGCGGTGTTCCGAACAGCGAACGTCCCGCCTGCCGGACCATGCTGGGCAAAGCGTTGATCCGGTCGTCCAGTGACCCGTCCCCGACCGGATCATCCAGCACGATGGTGGCATCGGATAGGGCGAACCGGTCGGAGGCCGCAGGGCAGTCGACCAGCACGCGCTCGCGTCGGACCGTCCGGTTACCGGCCGCGTCGGTGACGACGATCTCGATCAGGTGAGAGCCAACCTCGTCCTTCGTCACGTCAAGCCAGGCGTTGAAGACGACCCGGCTTCGACCGCTCGCATCTGCGGGAGCAGGCTTCGTGATCGATAGGTCCGCGACGGGCCGCCCGTCGAGCCCCACCCGGAGCCGGATCGCCTGGTCGCGCCCCGTGCAGGCGACTCGGATCGCCTCGATCCCCCGCAGCACCGGCACCATTCCCCAGGGAGACGGACGCTTGAACCAGCCGAGATGCATCACCTCCATTGCGTCGCCCGAGACGTCGCCCGACGGTCGCTCGATCGCGAGTTCGGGAGCGAGAAGGAGGGTGGTCGAGAGTGCGGCGAACTCCTCGGCCTCCTGGCGAAAATCGAGACTGCGCCGCGTCCGTTCGAGCCGCGAGGTTCGCAGCCGCGCCCGCCTGGCATCCTGGGAGAAGCGGGCCTCCAGCCGGTCGCGATCGGCTTGGTTCATCCCGCGCTCGACCAGCCCTTCCATCTCCCGCAGAACGTTCTGCTCGTCCCGGTTGTCAGGCCACGCTGCCGCCACCCCGGCCTGCGCGGCCCGGGCGAGCGCCGTTTCGCCGGAACTCAGGAAGGCGTCCCGGACGACGACGCCGAGATGGCGGTCCTGATCCGCGTCGGCGACGCGCTGAGCCGCGATCGCGGCGACCGCACGGGTGAACCCGTAATCGCCGAGTTCCTCGACGAGTTCGTTCGTTCGGGCGGGTCCGAGATGAACGCCGAGCAGCATCGCGCCCCGTTCCGCGAGCGTCGCGGGGCATTCGTCGTCGCCGAAGGCAAGCTGGGTCAGCGCGAACACGTCAGCCGGATGCTCCACGAAGCGGGACGCGCCATCCAGGAAGGGGCCGAGCCCCGATCGGTCGAAAGCCGCGCTCGCTCGGAACAGGGCCGCCGAGCCGGATGGCGGGTAGGCGAGGTAGCGATGGCGGAGAAGGAGGTCGCGAAGGCCGTTCCAGACCGTCCTGGCGACGAGGCGCGATCGGTCCGGCTCGATGCCGTCGACATATCCAAGCGGCGGCTTCAGCAGCACCTCCCGGCCGAGCTCGTCGAGGAACGCGGCGAGTTCCTCGACCGGAACGCTATCGGATAGAAGGTGTTGAAGCCGTCGTAGCCGCCGCTTCACGTCAGCGAAGGCGTCCCGAGTAACGAGCTGTGCGACATCGGCTCGCCTCGGCTCGGGAGGAGGGAAGAAGAGCGCCGGATCGTCTGGAGCAGCCGGGTCCGCCATCAGAACGTCGAGGAGGCGCCGCAGGTCTCGCCGTACGCCCGCCAAGATAAGCTGGCCGTCCTTGCTCGCTTCGGGATCGCTGCCGGCCGCCGGTGCCGTTCCGGCCCGTAACGCCGCGAGGTCGGCGAGGAGATCCGCCTCGGCGTTCGCGCCGTCCGCGGCCAGACGATCCGCGGCGCGTCGGAGCAGGTGGACGTTTCCCGGTTCCGCTTCGCAGGCCGCCAGCGCGGCCGAGACACTGTTCCCGTCACGGATCTCCGCCCCGCCCTCGCCGCGGCGACGCGGCGACATGCGGCCGTTCCGGAAAGCGATCAGCCCGCTCGGCCGTCCGGCGGCCGCTGCCCGGGCGTGATGAAATTCGGCGGCGGCGACGTTTCGGGTCGCGGCCCAGAAGTCGGCCAGGGCAGCATGCGCTTCCGCTGCATCCGTGCCCGCCGCCGTCCGCAGGTGCTCGACCAGCATGTCGAGCGCCTCGGTCAACCGCCCCGCTTGCCAGAGGGTGGCCGCACGTTCGTTCTGCAGATAGCGGAGGTGCGGCTTGCGGCGATGGGCCAATCGGTAGAGCTCGGCCGCTTCCTCCCAGGATCCGGCATCCCGGGCCGCATTGGCCTCGGCCACCAGCCTTCGTCCCCAGCGTCCTCCGGAGAGACGGCTCAACAGGCTGCGTCTCCGACCGTCGCTCACTCAGCCTCCAACGTCCGGGATGGCCATGCGGGCTGCGCGGCCCGATCCGCCGCCCGGATCCTCTCGCCGGGAGCGGTATCGGCCCACAATCCCGAAGGCAACCTCGGAGAGGTCCGCTGCTGCAGGGCGGCTTGCCTCTCCGGCGCACCGATGGCACGGAACCGGCGGGACGCTGCGGGGCCGGGATGATCGTCGTGACGGGGGCCGCCGGGTTCATCGGCTCGAACATCGTCGCCGCCCTGAACGAGCGCGGCACGGACGACATCCTCATCTGCGACAGGCTTGGTCACGACGGGCGCTGGCAGAACCTCCGCAAGCGGATGTTCACCGATTTCGCCCAGCCGGAGGAGCTTCTCTCGAGGCTTGCCGGCCGGCGGGACGTCTCGGCGGTCCTCCACATGGGCGCGATCTCGTCCACGACGGCGACGGATGGCGACGAGGTGATGCGGGACAATTACATCTTCACCCTCCGACTCGTTGATTGGTGCACGGAACACCGCGTCCCGATCGTCTACGCGTCCTCCGCGGCGACGTACGGAGACGGCGAGGACGGGTTCGACGACGACTGGTCCCTGTCCGCGCTGCGCCGGCTCCGCCCCCTTAACCTCTATGGCTGGAGCAAGCACCAAACCGACCTCGCCCTCATCGAGCGGTTCGAGGCGGGGAAGCCCGTTCCGCCGAAATGCATCGGTCTCAAATTCTTCAATGTGTTCGGCCAGAACGAATACCATAAGGGCGACATGCAGAGCGTCGTCGCCAAGATGACGCCTGTCGCCCGGACGGGCGGAACGGTGGAGCTGTTCAAGAGCCACCGGCCCGGGATCCCGGACGGGGGTCAGAAGCGCGACTTCATCGACGTGAACGACGTCGTCAGAGTGGTGCTCTGGTGCCTCGACAGCCAAGTCGAACGCGGCATCTTCAATCTCGGGACCGGGGCGGCCCGGAGCTTCGCCGACCTCGCCTACGCCACCTTCGCAGCCGTGCAGCGCGCGCCTGCCATCGCCTATGTGCCGATGCCGGAGGCGCTCCAGGGCCGCTATCAATATTTCACCGAAGCCCGGATGGAACGACTGCGGGACGCCGGCTGCGACATCGCCTTCGCGGCGCTGGAGGACAGCGTCGCCCGCTACGTCCGCGACTACCTCCTGCAGGACGACCCTTACCGCTGAGATCTCGGCGGGAGAGCAGGCCGCCGCTGGCCGTTGAGTTCCCCTCCGAACCGCGTCCGCCGGACTTGTCGTCGTGGGTCAATGCTTGACGATGACGACCTGGGTATCCCACAGCTCGACGGGGAGTTCGGGTTTGTCGGCGAAGAACTCGTCGACAGCTTTCCTGACACCTGGACAATGCGGGCTCCGGTAATCGTGAGCTAGGATGACCCCGCTCTGCGACATCCGAGGATAGAAGAATTCAAGTCCGTCTCGCGTACTGAGATAGGTGTCTGCATCCAAATTCACGAGCGAGAATACCTTATCTTTGCAAGGATTGGCGGTGTCCGGAAACATTCCCGGGTGTATCTCGACTTCGGAGAATTCCGATAGATAGCCTTTCACCTGATCGTAGGTGTCGCCCCTGATTTGACCGACTTCGAAATCTTCGATGTCGGGGCTGACCTGCGGCAAGCCTGAAAACGTATCGAAGAGATGAAGCGTCTTATGACCCTTCACGCGGCACAATAATTTGGCGCTCCTACCGTTGTATACGCCCAGCTCCGCCACATCACCGGCAATCCCACCGATCTTCTGCGCCAAACGGTACAGGTTCCACATCTCTCGAAACGACATCGCGATGGAGCCGTCGTTCAGATTGATATCTTTGAACAGGGAGAAGAACGGCTCCTCCACCGATGCCACGGAGCAACTCTCGATGAACGCACCGAGTGTTAGGTCTGCATATGATGCGCGGTACATCTCGGCGCCCGTGACTTGCGCCGCGACCTCAGGGATCTTCACGTCTTTGCTGGCCGCCGGCGCGGGCAGGTGTGTTCCGCGTTTCTTCCATCCGAACACCGGTTCCTCCTCGTGGAATCAAGCTCAAGGCCCCTCGTGATCGCGTCGAGGAACCTGCCCGCAACCCGATGGGTCCGGACTGCGAAGTCTTTCGAGTCGCGATCGCCCCCCGGACTTCTGCCGCGTCGGTCGAGAGTGGCCGACGGCTGATCAAGTGGCTTGGGCCGTACCGATCTGCACGCCGCGGCCGTCTCGAAACACGTGCTTCTCCCGACCGAGTTCCAGCTGTTCCCGGTATCGTCGAAGAGCGTTGTTGTACGATAAGAGCTGTTTTTGATATTCAGGTTTCTGCTGCATCTGGTCGTCATGTGCCCGACCGAAATTGGCCGTGCTCGGGACGAAGTACGGAAGGTAACCCTGCCGGTTGAATTCAAAATGCACGTGCAGGATCGGATCGATGTCGTCCGGGCTCGTGTATGATCTCGAATTCAACAAGGTTCGAAGCACGTCCGCTCGGATGCCGTAGTTGAGTTCCGGGAGATAGGATCTCCCGAGATCCGTATCGTCGATCCAGCGGGAGAACCAACCCTCCTTCTGCGGAATGTCCGTCGGATCGGCCGGAAAGACCACCGGACCCAGAGTTCCGTCCGTGCGCATCGTGGCGCTCGCGCCCCATACAAGCCCCACGTCTGGCCGGTCCCGAAAGGTTTCATGAACCGTGCTGAACCACCGGCGGCAAAGGTATCCGTCCGTGGAGGTCGTGACCATCACGATGTCTCCCCGGGCTTCCGAATAGCCGCGACGGATGGCCCTGTACCGGCTCGAATGAGGGTCGTCGATCAGCCGAATGCAAGGGAATTCCCGGATATATTCCCGGGAGCCGTCGGTCGACCCACCGTCGATGACGAGAAACTCGAAGGCCTCGAAATCCTGCGAGAGGACCGACAGGATCGTCTCCGCGAGGAACTCGCGATGGTTCAGGTTCAGGCAGATGACGGAGATGGCCGGCGGCTTCGAGGACGGTCTCCGGTTGAACGTGAGTGCCGTCACGCGCGGGCCTCCTGGGCCAGGAGCAGGCGATACCAATCGGCCGTCTTCCGCAGTCCCGCGTCGAGCGGCGTGAAGTCAGGCTGCCCGAACTCGCCGACGATGCGCGACAGATCGACCGCGACTTCCGCCGGTGCACCGGCCCGGTTTTCCTCGATCTCCGGCAATTCGACAGGCACGCCCGTGATCCGACCGATCTCGCGTGCCAGTTCAAGGATGGTGACGCGCGAGACTCCGCCGATGTTGTAGGTCGCCTCGCGTCCATGCAGCAGCACGGAGAGCAGCATCGCCACGGCATCCGCCACGTAGCAATACGTTCGAACGGCGCCTCCGCGGTCCTGCAGACGGATGCGGCCCTCCTGGAGAGCCCTGACGACCAGGGCATTCAGCACCCGCTGGTCGTCCTGTGCACCTCCGGGCCCGTAGGCAAGCGACATACGGGCGATGACCGCGTGCCGGCCTTTCGCCCGGAAGGCGTGACATACGGTTTCGCCGCAGCGCTTGCCTTCGATGTAGCAGGCCCGCGGATGGGACGGATCGGTCGTGCCGATGTCCGTCTCCCTGTGGGGCAGATGGGGAGACCCGCTGTAGACCTCCGACGAGCTCACGAAGAGAAAGCGTCCCCCGATCGCGAGCTTCTCGAGGAGATGCCCGGTCGCGATCGTGTGGGTGGTGATCGTTCGCAGCGGATCCGCCAGGAAGCGTGCCGGCTGGCCGTAACCCGCCGCATGGATGATGATGTCGGCGCCGGGCAGATCGCGCGATTGCTGCGGGTCGGCGAGATCGGCCCTGACGTGACTGACCGCCGGGTCGGAGAACAGCCTGGCCAGGCGCTCCGGCGGGCGGGAACTCGTCGCGCAGACGAGGCTGAGGCCGGGAGCGATGCTCCTCGATGCCTGCAGCAGCGTCGCGAGCAGATGGGTCCCGATCTGCCCCGTCGCACCGGTAAGGAGGATGCGCGCTCCGGCCAGTCCCCCGAGATCGACGGCTCCGGCGATCCGGGCCGCATCTTCCTCGAGCAGGAACGCGAGGTCACGCATCGAGGAGTGTCTCAAGCTGGCGTCGGACCCCCTTGCGGGTCCAGCCGAGGGCTTCCGCGTGCTCCGCGCGAGTGCCGTAACTCCGGAGAAATTCGCGCGGCACTCCGACATGACGGATGAGGACCGGCCGAGGCCAGAGTGCTTCGACGATCCGGCTGGCGAGAGCGCCGCTCTGGTAGGGTTCGCAGACGAGGATGCGACCGGACATGGCGTGCTCGTTCAGGGCGGTGCGATCGAAAGGTTCGAGACTGGAAAGGTACAGCACTCCCACATCCAGCCCTTCCGCAGCCTCTAACGCCACGGCAAGCATCGGGCCGACCGCCAGGACGAGAGCACGTCGTCCAGGTTTCGCCATGACGGCCCGCCCGACCTCCGGCGCCACCATCTCCTGGTTCTGAACTTCGCTCAGGCGGATATAGCTCGCCCGTCCGGAGCCGTAATGGGAGCCGAGGATTGCGTCGAATTCGGCCGCGTGACCCGGGACGAACACGTCGAGCTCCGGGACTGCCAGGAGGGTCGGCACGTCGGCCGGACAATGGTGAGTGCAGCCGAGCGCCGCGTAGTCGAACGACGCGCCCACGCTCACGAACACGCCCCCCAGCCTCTGGTAGCCGAAATCGATCTTGATCTGCTCCAATCCGCGTTCGACGAGGAACGGCGCGATCGTGTGTACGATAGGAATCATGCCCGCCCGTGCCAGGCCGGCAGCCAGTCCGATCGTCGCCTGTTCGAGGATCCCGACGTTGTAGACCCGGTCCGGGTAGGCCGCGAAGGCGTGCCGGAAGCCGAACACGCCGATATCCCCCAACAGCACGACCACGCGCGGATCGGTGGCGAGAAGGCGGCCGACCGTCTCGACGAACTGGCCACGCATGTTCACGTGAGGCTCTCCAGCAGCGCGGCGACCTCTTGTTGGGACGGAGCGCGATGGTGCCAGGACGGATCACCCACCATCAACCCGCAGCCATGGCCTTTCGTGGTCGTGGCGACGACACAATGCGGCCGGCCGTCGGATGCCGACGTGAAGACGTTCCGCAGGGCATCATGGTCGTGACCATCGACCTTCGAGACCCGCCAACCTAAGCTCGCGAACTTCGCTCCGACATCCCCTAGGC
>CALMTJ010000179.1:0-2793 GCA_937872715.1 uncultured Methylobacteriaceae bacterium | reverse complement strand
GCCCGTTCCGAGGACCTGTTGTCGTCGACCACGCAGGTCAGGCGATCGAGGCGGTGATGAGCGCACAGGAGGGCAGCCTCCCAGATGCTTCCTTCATTGATTTCGCCGTCTCCCACGAGACAGGTGACCCGCGCGGGCCGGTCCTGGATCCTGAGGCCGAGAGCCATTCCGGCCGCGATCGGAAGTCCATGCCCAAGCGATCCGGTCGATGCCTCGACGCCCGGGATTTTCACCCGGTCGGGATGTCCGCCCAGCGGGCTGCCGAACCCGCAATAGCCGGCGAGCCAGTCTTCTCCGAAGAAGCCGCGATGCTGAAGCACCGCGTAGAGCCCGAGTGCGGCATGCCCTTTCGACAGCACGAAGCGATCCCGGCTCGGATCGTCGGCGTTGCGGGGGTCGATCCTGAGGATGTCGGCGTAGAGCACCCAGATGATGTCCAGGACCGACAGGGCGCTCGGGATGTGCCCTTCTCCCGCTCGGGCGGCCGTTCTGATGATGATCGCTCGAAGGTCGCGGAGAGCGGCGGAGCCCTGCATCGGCATCACCGCCGGACCGGGGACCATACGAGGGCCGAGTACCCTTCGATGAAGAGGCTGCCGACATGTGTCCGGCGCTCGAGATGGATGACAGCCTTTCCTTCCGTCCGAAGCGCCCTTACCCTGTCGAGAAATCCCCACAAGTAGTTCCGCTTTCGGAAATAGTGGATCGAAGCTGCGTCGAGCAGACGGGTGGGATCCAGCAACTCGCCGATGGGTTCGATGTGGATGCAGACGGAAGGCTGCATCTCGAGGAGGTAGTCGAGCAGCGGCTCTAATCGATCGCCCAATTGCTCGAGGGCTGCCGCGGTGTAGATGGCGGCTCGCGGTTCCAGCCTGAAGCCGCGGTCCGGATCGAACATGTCGAAGCGGCGGCTGTGGAGGCCATCAATCGCGCCCACCGCCGCCAGCTTCTGGATCACCGCGGACGACGATTGCGTCCAATCGAGTCCCCAGAGCGCGGCGGTGGGGTTGACGTCGCGGGCTCGCAGGAGATTGTGGCCCGTGCCGCAGCCGAGTTCGTAGATCGCGCCGGCTTCGCGAAGGTAGCGGTCGAAGAGCCAGTCCTGGATCGTCGCGAAGCTGTCGTACTCGAAATCGGGGGAGAGCGGGCGAACGAAATCGCCCAGCCAACGGAGAAGATGATACTTCCCGAAATACTTCGGGACGACCGCCTTCCTGTCGAAGGGTGTGGTGATCGCTTCCAGGTGGTCACCCCACCCCTCCTCCCATTGCGGGAGCCGCTGCGGACCGGCGCGCACCAGCGCGTCGGCAGCGAGCGCGTTCACGATGCGCAACAATGCGTCATCCCGCTCTGCGGGCGCGAGTCGGCGACAACGCATGCCGCGCTCGGAGATGCGGCCGGCCACGTAGTCGGAGATGGGTTCGCCGAACGCCTCGGCGAAATCGCCAGGGCCAAGCTCAAGAGGCGGCATGGTCATGTCCGTCTCGGCGGCAGGGGTCTCGACGCTCATGATTTCACGCCACCCCGTATCCGGTGATGTCGCGGCCAGGCGGCAGGACACGGTAGAACCGAACCAGCTCCTCGACCGTTTGATCGAGCGTACGGGTGGCGCGGAAGCCGAGCTGCCTGATCTTGTCAAACGACACGTAGAAGTCGCGGCTGTCGCGGTCGGGCAACGAGCTGTCGACGAGTTCGCACTCGGTGTAAGTCTGGATCGTCTCCGCTATCGTGCGCTTGCTGAAATTCAGCGATTCATCACCCAGGTTGAAGATGCCGCCTGCCAGGCGATCAGGGCTGTCCAGGGCAAGCATATAGCCGCGGGTGGCATCGTCGATGTGAATGAACGTGCGTTTCGCGTCAGCGTTGAACAGGACGAGACAGCGGTCAGCTACGGCTTTTCTTGCGAAGTCGTTCACGAGGAGGTTCGTCCGGAGCGCCGGACCGAGTCCCATGACGGTCGCGACCCTGAACGCGACCGTCTTCTCATGGGCGTCGAAACAGGCAACCTCCCCCAGCTTCTTCTGCGACGTGTAGGAGCCGACCGGGTCGACAGGTGTGTTCTCGTCCACGGTACCGCTCGGCGCGACCTCGTACATCGCGGTGGTGGAGGCGAAGATCAGCAGCTGATCGCGGCTCAGGGCGCGTGCGAGAGACGCCGTCGCATCGACGTTCACCGCTTTCGCGACCGCGGGCTGCGCATTGCAGGCAGGAAAGCCGCTGATCCCGGCGAGGTGCACCACGATATCGTGCCCGGCAAGTTCGCGGCTCAAATCGTCTCGAACGTCTTTGAAGACGATATTCAGGTTTCGGTTGGACGCGAGATGTAGAAGCTGACCGATCCCCGCAGGAAAAGTGTCAAGAGCAGTGACAGACGCACCCTTCTTCAGGGCGGCCTCGACGATCTTCACGCCTTTATAGCCTCCTCCTCCGGTTACGAGTATCTTCTCTCCCATCACCTATCCTGCCAACCACCTGCTGACACGGTCACCATCTTTGTGAGCTGTCTGTGGCGTCATCTAACAAGGGCAAAAGGGAGACACAAGCCGCGTGCCTCCATCGGCGCTACTCCGTATTCCGGCTTCTCCCCGGGCTACTTCGTTCTCACGTAGGATACGGGGCGGAGGAGCATGGAATGCGGTCCTGCTTGGGCGGTACGGAATCATCGCCGGGCGATCAGACCGATCCCGAGCTCGCCCCTTACCGGAAACGGGGTACAGGCGACGCATTATCCGGGTAGATGGAGCGGGCGGCGGGAATCGAACCCGCATATTCAGCTTGGGAAGCTGACGTTCT
>CALMTJ010000178.1 GCA_937872715.1 uncultured Methylobacteriaceae bacterium | reverse complement strand
GCTCAGGAGGCGGGCGACGTCGCTGCGCTCGCCATCGCACCGCGGAGAAAGACGGAGAGGTCGCCGCCCTCGAAGAGGAATCCGCGCAGCCCCGCCGCGGCCGCGGCCTCGACGTCGCTCGTCTTGTCGCCGATCAGAAGGCTGCGGGCGGCGTCGACCGGCCATTCGGCCATGAGGTCGAGGATCATGCCGGGCCGGGGCTTCCGGCCGGGATCGTCGCGCCGGTAGGCCGGAACGGTCCCGTCCGGGTGGTAGGGGCAATAACGGAATGCGTCCACGCGTGCGCCCGCCGCCGCGAGGTCGCGGGCCATCGCCTCGTGGAAGCGCTCGACGGCCGCCTCGTCGTAGAAGCCGCGCGCCACGCCCGATTGATTGGTCACGACGAAGACGTGCCAGCCGCACGCATTGGCGTGCCGCACCGCCTCGACCGCGCCCTCCATCCAGCGCAGGTCCTCCGGTCGATGGGTGTAGCCCGACTCGTCGCGGTTCAAGACGCCGTCCCGGTCGAAGAAGACGGCCGGACGCATGGGTCCCGGCCTCACGCGCGCCCGCCCGCCGTACATCCGGCGAGCCAGACGCGAGAACGGGCGGTCTCGGGAGGGGTCAAGCGGCGTCCAAGCGATGCGTAGGTCGGAGCGGTCGCCCGAAGGGCGAGCAGTTCGGTTCTAACAGGGGAAAGCCGGCGGGCGTCAATCCTGGCGCGACGCGAGGCCGGTCCCCTGCACTGCGAGCGGAGCGAAGCCGGCCAGCCGGCGTCGCGTCGGCTCGGGGGTCGCTTCGTCGGCTACGCCTCCTCGCAAAGACGGCCTTCGATCCCGTCGCGCAAAGGTCTCGAAGAGGAGGTGACGTTTGTTCCCGTTCGCGACCGGAACGAGATTGTTTCGCCTGGGGACCACGCGGCGAAACAGATCGGGCGGGCGGCGAAACCTCCGTCGCGGCCCGCGCAGCACGATTGCAACGCCGGCCTCCTAGAACCCCGTCATGGACGGCGCGGGCAGGGCGCACGGAGAGGTCGGATGATCACCGCGATCAAGATTGCCGGATTGGCGGCTCTTCTCTCGACGGGGCTCGTGACGGGCCTGCACGGTTTCGCGGCCGCGCCCGCCGCCGGTTCGGGCGGGAAGCTTTACGCGGACCGCCTGTCGGACGGGCCGGCGGCCCCCGCGATCCTCGCAACGGCGAGCCTCGCCGACGTGAACGGCGCCGCGAAAGGCGATCGTCTCGAAAGCCCGTCCGCCAGGCCTTCCGCGGCACGCTGGGTCATGAAGCAGGCTGCCCTCGCGACCCGGGACGCGGCGGGTCGGACCTCCACCCTCGCGATGCCGCCCGTCTTTATCGTCACGGCGGCAGCGCGATGAGCGGCGGAACCGGACCGGCCCCGTTCGCGCTATCGGGGCAACGAGAGGGGATTTTGGCGATGGGTGCGGTGCAGGCGACGGGAATGAAGCTCGCGACCAGGCTTTTCGGCTTCGTCGCGTCCACCTTCGCGGCCACGACCTTCATGGTCCTCTTCGCCTGAAAACCTCTCAGCCGCCGGGAGCGCGCTGAAGGAAGGACCGGAAGGCGGCCTTCGCCTCAGGCGAGCGCAGGCATTCTCCGAAGGCGTCCGTCTCGGCCGCGATCGCCGCCTCGACCCCCGTACGATCGCCCCGAAGGAGTCGCCGGGACACGGCCAGCGCCGATCGCGGTTTCGCGGCGAGGCGCCGCGCCTGGGCCAGCGCGTGCCCGAGGAGTTCGTCGGCCTCCACCAGCCCGTTCACGAGCCCGAGCCGCAGTGCCTCCGCGCCGTCGAACGGCTCGGCGAGAAGCGCGAGTTCGGCGGCTTTCGCCATGCCGACGCGCCGGGGCAAGAGGTAGGTCGAACCGGCTTCCGGCACGAGGCCGAGATCCACGAACGGCATCCGGAAACGGGCGGAGGGCGCAGCGTAGACGAGGTCGCAATGCAGGATCAGCGTCGTCCCGATCCCGACGGCAGGACCCTCGATCGCCGCCACGAGCGGCGTCTCCGTCCGGGCGAGCTGCTTGACGAAGAGGGAGGCGGGCAGGTCGCCCCGCCTTTCGCCGGCCGCGAGGAAATCGGCGATGTCGTTGCCGGCCGTGAAGCTCCCGCCGGATCCCGTCAGGACCACGGCGCCGGCCCGCTCGCGATCGGCCCCGGCCAGGGCCTCCGTCATCGCGCCGTACATGGCGCCCGTGAGCGCGTTCTTCTTCTCGGGACGGGCGATCCGGACCAGGACGACGTCGCCCTCCTCGCGCGTGACGGTCACATGGGCGCTCACGAGCGGCTCCGGGTCGGCGCGGCCTGATGTTTGGTGCGGTCGAGAGGACTCGAACCTCCACGACTTTTGGTCACTACCACCTCAAGGTAGCGCGTCTACCAGTTCCGCCACGACCGCACGCCACGGCGGCTCAGCACCGTGGGGAGGGGCGGCTGGTAACAGATGAGCCAGGCGCGAACAAGTGCGTCGGGCCGCATCGGCCATTCCGTCAGCCCTCGGTCCGGAGCGTGCCGAGGATGCGGTCGCATTCGATGAGTTCGTCGAGCGCGAATTCGAGGCGGCGCCGGCTCTCCGGATCGAGCTGGGCCTCCCCGGGCGCTCCGGCTCCGGACGCTTCCGCGGGCGCCTCAGCCCCGTCGCGTCCGGCCTCGTCCTCGTCCTCCCCATCCTCGGCCTGGCCGAGGCCGTCGGCGATCTCGTCCCGCCGCTCGGCGCCGAGGCGCTGCTCGCCGCGGCCGATCGACTGGACGAGGCGCGGTCCGCCCTCCTTCAGGATGCGCTGCACGCCCTTGATCGTGTAGCCCTGGCCGTAGAGCAGCCGGCGTATGCCCTTCAGCAGGTCGACATCGTCCGGCCGGTAATAGCGTCGGCCGCCGCCGCGCTTCAGCGGCCGGACCGTCGGAAAGCGTGTTTCCCAGAAGCGGAGCACGTGCTGCGGCACGTCGAGGTCGACCGCGACCTCGCTGATCGTCCGGAAGGCGTCCGGGCTCTTCCCCATGTCCGGGCGGGCCGCGTCAGCCCGTCTCGCCCGCATCCGCTTCGTTGATGCGGGCCTTCAGCACGTTGGACGGCTTGAACACCATCACGCGGCGCGGCTCGATCGGCACCTCGACGCCCGTCTTCGGGTTGCGGCCCACGCGCTGACCCTTGCTGCGGACCAGGAAGGAGCCGAAGGAGGACAGCTTCACCGATTCGCCGCGTGCCAGCCCGTCGCAGATCTCGTCCAGGACCTTCTCGACGAGCGCGGAGGATTCGGTGCGGGACAGGCCGAGCTTCTGGTAGACGGCTTCGCTGAGGTCGGCCCGGGTGATCGTTCGTCCCGCCATCTCTGACTTCCGCCCGGGTCGGCAGGGAGCGGCCCCTGATCTCCCCGGCCCTGCTATGGCTTCGCCCGGACGGGGTCAACCGCGCCGGCACGCTACCAACGAAGGAGGGCGCTCCCCCAGGTGAAGCCGCCGCCGATCGCCTCCAGCATCACGAGGTCGCCCCGCTTGATGCGGCCGTCGCGGCGGGCGACGTCGAGCGCGAGCGGGATGGAGGCGGCCGAGGTGTTTCCGTGCCGGTCGACGGTGATCACCACCTTCCCGCGCGGGATGCCGAGCTTGTCGGCGGAGGCCTCGATGATGCGGCGGTTGGCCTGGTGGGGGACGAACCAGTCGAGCTCCGCCGCCGAGACGCCGGCGCTCGCGAAGGCCTCGTTGACCACGTCCATGACCTTGCCGACCGCGAACTTGAACACGTCGCGACCCTCCATCCGCAGATGGCCTGTGGTGCCGGTCGAGCCCGGGCCGCCATCCACGTAGAGGCGGTCGCGGTAGCGGCCGTCCGAGCGGAGCTGCGTCGTCAGGATGCCGCGCCCGCTGCCGTCCTCGTCGGCCGATTCGAGCACGACCGCGCCCGCCCCGTCCCCGAACAGCACGCAGGTCCCGCGGTCCGTCCAGTCGAGGATGCGCGAGAAGGTCTCGGCCCCGACCACGAGCGCGCGCCTGTGGGAGCCGGATTGGAGGAACTTGTCGGCCGTTGCGAGGCCGTAGATGAAGCCCGTGCACACCGCCTGCACGTCGAAAGCCGCGCCGCCCTGGATCCCGAGCCCGTCCTGGATCTGCGTCGCGGTGGACGGAAAGGTGTAGTCGGGCGTCGAGGTCGCGCAGACGATCAGGTCGATCTCCGCGGCCTCGAGGCCCGCATCGGCGATCGCCGCCTTCGCGGCCGCGATCCCGAGCTTCGACGTGGTCTCGTCGGGCGCGGCGATGCGGCGTTCGCGGATGCCCGTCCGCTGGACGATCCAGGCGTCGGACGTCGCCACCTTCTCCTCGAGGTCGCGGTTGGTAAGCACGCGCTCCGGAAGGTAGGAGCCGCAACCCCGGACGATCGTTCTTCTTGTTCTCGTGTCCAAGGCGTTCTCACACGGGCGCGATCTCGGGCGTCTCGTCCAGCATCTGGCGGATCGTCGCCATGAGATGGTGTTGAGCCATGTCATGCGCCATATCCACGGCGCCGGCGAAGCCGACCGCGTCCGTTCCCCCGTGGCTCTTGATGACGATCCCTTCGAGCCCGAGGAACACGCCGCCATTGACCTTGCGGGGGTCGAGCCTGTCGCGCAGCGCCTCGAAGGCGCCCCGCGCCAGGAGGTAGCCGAGCCGCGACATCCATGTCCGGTCCATGGCGCTCCGCAGGTAGGACGAGATCTGCTTCGCTGTTCCTTCGGCCGTCTTCAGCGCGATGTTGCCCGTGAAGCCTTCCGTGACGACGACGTCCACCGTGCCCCGCCCGAGATCGTCCCCCTCGACGAAGCCGTGATAGAGGAGACCCGGGATCGGCGCCTCCCGCAGGATGCGGTTCGCCTCGCGGACGAAATCGACGCCCTTGATCTCCTCCGTCCCGACATTGAGGAGCCCGACCGTCGGCTGCTCCACGTCGAACACGATGCGGGCCATGGCGGCGCCCATGATGGCCATGTCGACGAGATGGGCGGCATCCGCCCCGATGGAGGCGCCGACGTCGAGCACGATGCTCTCGCCGCGGGTCGTCGGCCAGATGGCCGCGATCGCCGGGCGCTCGATATGCGCCATCGTCTTGAGGCAGATCTTCGACATCGCCATGAGCGCGCCGGTATTGCCGGCCGAGACGGCCGCCTGCGCCTCCCCGTCCCGTACCGCCTGGATCGCGAGCCACATGGAGGACCGGCGCCGGCCGGCCCGGACGGCATGGCTCGGCTTGTCGTCCATCGCGACGGCGACCTCCGTGTGGCGCACCTCCGTCGCGGCGGCGAGGGCCGGGCGCGACGCCAGGATCGGCCGGATCTTCTCCTCGTCCCCGAACAGGAGGTAGCGCAGGCCCGGATGCCGCGCGAGAGCGAGGGCAATCCCCTCGACCACGACGGCAGGACCCGTATCGCCGCCCATGGCGTCGATCGAAAGGCAGAGAGGCTGCGACATGCCTTCGACGGGTGCGGGGTCGGTCCGGAGGGAAGCGCGGACCATACCGTCTCCGCCCGGTGCGGCAAGCGCCTTTCGCGCGGACGGGCCCCGCGCGGCTCAGGCGGCCTTGCCGACCGCCGTTCTCTCGTCGGACATGTCCGTCACGGTGCGGTTCCGGCCGGCGCGCTTCGCCCGGTACATGCAATCGTCGGCGCGCTCCAGCAGCGACGTGGCGTTGTCGCCCGCCTCCAGCGTCGCGATCCCGAGCGAGACGGTGATGCGGCCGAGCGATTCGTTGGTCGAGCGCTTCACCAGCTCGCGCGTCTCGACGCTCCGGCGCACCGTTTCGGCGCAGTCGAAAGCCTGTTCGCGGGTCGAGCGCGGAAGGATGACGGCGAACTCCTCGCCGCCGAACCGAGCCAGGGTGGCGCGCGGGTCCACGTTCTCCCGCATGGCGCTGCTGATGAGGCGGAGCACCTGGTCGCCGGTCAGGTGCCCGTACACGTCGTTGAAATGCTTGAACCGGTCGATGTCGATGACGATCAGGGCGAGCGGCTCCCCGCTTTCCCGGGCGCTGGCCACGGCCGAGACCAGCGTCTCCTCGAAATGCTTGCGGTTCGCGAGGCCGGTCAAGGCGTCGACCAGGGTCTCCTGCCGGACGCTCTCGAGGGTCTGCCGCAGCTTATCGATTTCTCCGCGGGACGAGCGGAGGTTGGTCTCGAGCTCATGATTCGTCGTCGCCACGTCGCGGGTGGCGACGACGAGCGTCTCGATGATGTCCCGAATGCCATCGAGCCGGGACGGGTGGCCGAGATCGGCCGCGACCGCCCGCAGCGATTCGCCGTAGCGCTCGGCGGTGTCGAGCGCGACGCCGATCATCTCGGTCACCTGCCGCATCTCGCCCAACAGGCCGTCGCCGGCCCGCATCGCCTCCGACTGGATGCGCGATCCCGGGATGTGGTCGGCGTGGAGAGCGTCCGTGTCGGCTTCCGACAGCTTCTCCTTCGAGTCGAGGAGCTGCTTCACGGCCAGGTTCAACTCGGTGGAAGCGCCCATGGCATAAGTGAACCAGAGCTCGTAGCAGCGCGGCGACGCCCCGACGCTGTAGGTCCGCATCAGCTCCTTGGCGCGCTCTCCGATCGCGAACGTAGCTTCGTCTCCCGACATGGCGACAGGCTCCGTCCACCCCCGGGGATCAGGGGTGCTACGAGCGGAGGTTGTGCCAGCGGGCCGAAACAGCCGGTTAACGGCCGGGGCGTCCGGCCTATTTATCGGCCTTCGACGATACGGGTCTGCTCAGGAAGGCGGGCATGTGA
>CALMTJ010000177.1 GCA_937872715.1 uncultured Methylobacteriaceae bacterium | reverse complement strand
CCACACCGGCCACACCGCCGTCCTGCCTTTCGCCGCGGCCGTGCTGATGTGCGGCATCCTCATCCTGGAGCATCAGGTCGACGCTCCCGGCCCGCTGGGCGAGGATCGGGTGGTCCTCCTCCCGAAGAACACCGGCACCTCCGAGATGGCCGAGCTCCTCCAGAAGGAGGGCGTCATCGGCGAGCCGAGCCTGTTCGAGTTCTACGCCTACCTGAAGCGCGGGAAGGGCCAGCTCAAGGCGGGCGAGTTCCTGTTCCGGGCGAATTCGAGCATCGAGCAGACGATCGATACGCTGATCGGCGGGCGCGCGATCCAGCACGCCTTCACGGCGCCCGAGGGTCTGACGAGCGAGCAGATCGTGGCGCGGCTCCGCGAGAACGATCTCCTCACGGGCCAGATCAACGAGGTGCCGCGCGAGGGGACGCTCCTGCCGGACACCTACCATTTCGAGCGCGGCACGAGCCGGCAGCAGATCCTGAACCTGATGCAGGCCGCCGAACGCGAGGCGCTCGCGAAGGCGTGGGCCAAGAAGGCGCCGGATCTCGGCATCAAGACGCCTCAGGAAATGATCATCCTGGCGTCCATCGTGGAGAAGGAAACCGGGCGGGGGGACGAGCGGCCGCGCGTCGCGAGCGTGTTCCTGAACCGGCTCGCCAAGCGCATGAAGCTGCAATCTGACCCGACCATCGTGTACGGCCTGGTCGGCGGCAAGGGCACGCTCGGCCGCGGCATCCTCAGGTCCGAGATCGACCGGGCCACCCCCTACAACACCTACGTGATCGAAGGGCTTCCGCCCGGCCCGATCGCCAATCCGGGCCGGGCGGCGCTGGAGGCGGTCGCGAACCCGATCAAGACGCGCGACCTGTATTTCGTCGCGGACGGCAGCGGCGGCCACGCCTTCGCGGAGACGCTGGACCAGCACAACCGCAACGTCATCCGCTGGCGGCAGCTGGAGAAGGCGCGGGAAAGCACGGCGCCCGATGCCGGGGTGGATCAGGCGCCCCCGCCCGATGCCCGGACCGATCTCGGGCCGGCGGGGGACCCGACCACGGTCTCGTCCGTGCGGGGGACGCCGCCCGGCCGGCAGGGTTTCGACGCGGTCGAGGGCACCCCTCGCGACCCGCTTCGCAACCAGAGCTGGGACCTGAACTCCGCGAAGAGCGTTCCTGATGGGCTCGCCGGTTCCGTCGAGACCGGCGCCGCCAGGCGTGACGGGGCGACGACCGCCCGCCGCGACGGGCAGAGGCGGCAGACGGGGCAATCCGTGCCGCGCCGCGCGCGGCCGGACACGACGGTCGTCGACTAGCCGCGAGCCGGCGGATCGGGCCGAACGGGCATGCCCATCGCGTCCATGACCGGGTTCGCGCGCGAGGCCGGCCTCACCGGCCCGGTCTCCTGGGCCTGGGAGCTGAAGAGCGTCAACGGACGCACGCTCGAGGCGCGGGTCCGGGTTCCGCCCGGTTTCGACGCCGTCGGCGAGGAGGCGCGCAGGAGCGTCGCCTCCGCCTTCGCGCGGGGACAGATGCAGCTCAACCTCTCCGTGTCCCGCCGCGCCGGGCCGCCGCAGATCCGCGTGAACCGCGCGGCCCTCGAGGCGCTCCTCGCGGCGGTCGGCGGCCTCGATGTGCCGGCTGGCGTGAGGCCCGCCTCGCTCGACGGGCTCCTGGCCGTGCGCGGGGTCGTCGATATCGACGACGATGGCGGCGACCCGAAGCTCGACGAAGCCCTGGCCGGCGACCTCGCGGGCGCGGTCGGGCGGCTCGTCGAGTCGCTCCGGCAGGCCAGGCTCGCCGAAGGAGCTGCGCTGGCGGGCGCGATCGGCCGGCAGCTCGACGCGATCGAGGTCCATGTGGAAGCGGCCGAGAGCTGCCCGGCCCGGCAGCCGGACGCCATCCGGGCGAAGCTCGCCGCCCAGGTCGCGGCCCTGACGGAGGGCGGACCCGGGCTCGACCCCATGCGCCTCCACGCGGAAGCCGCGCTTCTCGCGACCCGATCCGACATCCGCGAGGAGCTCGACCGGCTGAAGGCCCATGCCGAGGCCGCCCGCGCGCTGCTCTCCGCGGGCGGCGCCTTGGGGCGGAGGCTCGATTTCCTGGCCCAGGAATTCGGCCGGGAGGCGAACACGTTGTGCTCCAAGGCGGGCGACGTCGCGCTGTCCCGGATCGGGCTCGACCTCAAGGCCGTCGTCGAGCAGTTCCGCGAGCAGGTGCAGAATGTCGAGTGAGGCGCTGCCCGAGCCGGCCGGGCCACGGATCGCCCGGCGCGGCCTCGTGCTGATCCTGTCCTCGCCCTCGGGCGCCGGGGAGACGAGCCTCCCGCGCGCGCTGCTCGAGGGGAAGCATCTCGGGCTGACGGTCTCCGTCTCGGTGACGACACGGGCCAAGCGGCCGTCCGAGATCGCCGGCCGGGATTACGAGTTCATCGAGAAGGACGAGTTCCTGTCGCTCCGCGACCGGGGCGAGCTCCTCGAATGGGCGGAGGTTCACGGCAATTTCTACGGCACGCCGCGACGGCCGGTGGAGCGCGTGCTCGCGGCGGGCGACGACATGATCTTCGACATCGATTACCAGGGCACGCGCCAGGTCCGCGAGAAGCTCGGCCCGGACGTCGTGACGGTGTTCATCCTCCCGCCCTCCATGGCGGAGCTCCAGCACCGGCTCGAACGGCGGGCGGAGGATACGCGCCAGACGATCGACAGGCGGCTCGAGAATTCCCGCGTCGAGATCGAGCGCTGGGTCGAGTACGATTACATCATCGTCAACCAGGACCTCGGCGCCTCCTTCGACAGCCTGAAGGCGGTCCTCGCCGCCGAGCGCCTGAAGCGGGAGCGCCAGGTCGGCCTGCCGGATTTCACGTCCGGGCTGCTGACGGAGCGGATCGGCTGACCGGGCGGCGTCACTCGCCGCGTGCCGGTTCGCCCCCGCCGCCCTCCATGACGAACGCGTTCAGCTTGTTGCCGTCCGGATCGCGAAAATAGGCGGCGTAGAAGCCCGGCCAGCGCTGCCCGGGCGCGCCTTCGTCCGTCGCTCCGTTTGCCATCGCGGCCGCGTGGATCCGGTCCACATGCGTCCGGTCGTCGGCCGCGAGCGCCACCGTCACGCCGTTCCCGACGCTCGCGGGCAGGCCGTCGAACGGTTTCGTGAGGCCGATCCCGGCGGCTCCGTCCGGGACGCCCCAGGCGATGAACCGATCCGTCTCGATCATCCGGCCGACGCCGAGCACGGCCGCGAGCGCATCGTAGAACCGGGCGCCCCGTTCGAGGTCGTTCGTGCCGAGCGTGACGTAGCCGATCATCGATCTGCCCCTGGGATGTGGCGGGCTCCGAGCCCCCGACCCATCCCTATCAGGCACTTCGACCGGGAGCATCCTCGGCCGCGTTGGCGAGCGCCACGAAACCCGCGACCGGCACCTCCTCCGCCCGCATCGTGCCGAGGAGGCCGGCCGCCTCGATGAGGCCGACGGGATCCGGGACGAGGCCCTTCAGGCTCTGGCGCAGCATCTTGCGCCGCTGCCCGAAGGCCGCGCGCGTAACCCGTTCCAGCATGCGGCCGGAACAGGGCAGGGGCTCGGAGCGGGGCTCCAGCAGGACCACCGCGGAGGTGATCTTGGGCGGCGGCACGAAGGCCTGCGGCGGCACCTCGAACAGGATGCGGGCGCGCGTGCGCCAGCCGCACAGCACGCCGAGCCGTCCATAGTCACCGGGCCGGCTCTCGTCCGCGACGATCCTGTCCGCCACCTCGCGCTGGAACATCAGCGTGGCGGAAGCCCAGGCGGGAGGCCACGCCCCGACGGTGAGCCAGCGCACCAGGAGCGCGGTGCCGACATTGTAGGGAAGATTGGAGATGATGCGGGCCGGCCGGCCGCCGAGGAGGCCGTCCGGATCGATCTCGGTCGCGTCCGCCTCGCGGATGTCGAGGCGCCCGGGATGGCGCCCGGCGATCTCGGCCAGCGCCGGCAGGCAGCGGGGATCGCGCTCGATCGCGATCACCCGTTCGGCGCCCTCCGCCAGCAGCGCGCGCGTCAACCC
>CALMTJ010000176.1 GCA_937872715.1 uncultured Methylobacteriaceae bacterium | reverse complement strand
GTAGA
Organism: uncultured Methylobacteriaceae bacterium; assembly: GCA_937872715.1. Classification (GTDB taxonomy): domain Bacteria; phylum Pseudomonadota; class Alphaproteobacteria; order Rhizobiales; family Beijerinckiaceae; genus Enterovirga. Next base: position 2,177 of record CALMTJ010000176.1, on the reverse strand, counting down.
AGATGATGGGCTCGGCCAAGGCGCGTTCTCCGTTCGGGCCCGCAACCTGACGGTTCGGGATCGGGCGTCAAGCGTCAATCGGCGCGCCGGAGGGCGAGGCCTCTTGCCGCCGGCGGCGACCCGGGTTCGAGGGCGGCCCGGATGGCGGTCATAGCCGCCTCGACCTTCATGGCGAGGAGCGCCCGGCCCCGCTCGGCGGAGGCTCGGGACGGATCGCCGTCTCCCCCGGTCTCCTCCGACAGGAGCGAGGCCGGCCCTGCCCCCGCCCTGACCCCGGCCGGGTAGGCGGCCATGAGCTCGGACGTATCCTGGATGCCGCCGTGCCGGCCGATCGTCCCCGGCGTCTCGCCCTCCCTGGCGAGCCAGGCGGGCTGCTGCGGGTCGGCGGTGTAGCCGTCGACGCTCAGCACGCGGACGCCCTCGGCCTCCCATTCGCGCGACAGCCTTTCCGCGACCGCACGCTGCGGCTTCAGGCTGTCCCCGTGATCCGCCACGAGGCAGATGAGCCGGAAGCCGGCGTTCTTCAGCGAGCGGGCGATGCCGTCGAGCGTGCCGGCGAAGACCTCGTCCGTGACGCCGATCGTGCCCGGGAAGCGGAGATGGCCGGTCGGCGGCCAGTGGCGGCCCTCCGGCACGAAGGATACGACGGGCGTCACGAGCGTCCGCCCGAGCCCGGCCGCGATGCGCCGCGCCGTTTCCCCTACGATGCGGTCGTGCTTGCCGATCACGAGATGGGGGCCGTTCTGCTCCAGCCCGCCCGACGGGACGATCGCCGTGGTCCAGCCGTGGCGGACGAGCTCGCGCACCTCGACCCAGGTCAGGTCGGCGATCTCGACCTTGTTCTCGGGCAGGGGCGCGGTGAGCGGGCGCCCGACCGTCGCGGCGTAGATTCCCGTCACGAGAACGAGCGCGAGGAGCAGGGCCGCCCGCCGCGACGGCCGCCATCCGAGTTTTCGCGTCATATCCGTCACCGCTCGACCGCCGCCCGTGCGGCGCCGATCGAGCGGTCGGAGAGGTTAAGGCGCGGTGAAGGCGCTCAGGCGACGCCGTAGCGCTTGAACCAGGCCAGCATGCGGGCCCAGCCGTCCTTCGCCGGCTCGGGCCGGTAGCTCGGCCGGTAATCGGCGTTGAAGGCGTGCGGCGTGTCCGGGTAGATCACGACCTCGACCGTCTTGCCGGCCGCCCGGGCGGCGTCACGGGCCTTCTCGACATCCGGCACCGGAATGCCGGTATCGGCGGCGCCGTAGAGGCCGAGGAGCGGGCACTTGATGTCGGCCGCGACGTCGCCGGGCGTCTTCGGCTGGATGTCCGTCCTGTTGCCGCCGAGCGGCCCGTACCAGGCGACCGCAGCCTTGAGGCCGCCGTTATGCGCCGCGTAGAGCCACGTCGCGCGGCCGCCCCGGCAGAAGCCCGTCACGCCGAGCCGGCCGGCATCGCCCTTGGCGGCGGAGACGGCCCAGCGGGCGGCGGCGTCCAGGTCGGACAGCATCTCGGCATCGGGCTTCTTCGAGATGACGTCCCGGAGGATCTGGTTGACGTCCGTCATCTTCGTGAGGTCGCCCTGCCGGGCATAGATCTCCGGGGCGACGGCCGTGTAGCCGGCCTTGGCGAGCCTGCGGCACAGATCCTTGATGTGCTCGTGGACCCCGAAGATCTCCTCGATCACGATCACGGTCGGGAACGGGCCGGCGCCGTCTGGCGACGCCCGGTAGCCCGGGATCTCGCCGTCGGCGACCGGAATCTTCACCTCCCCGGCGACCAGTCCGGTGGAATCGGTCGTGATCGTCTGGGCTTCGACCCGGGCCGTGGCGAGCGTGTAGCCTGTGATGAGCCCGGTCATCACGATCCCTCGCCGTGACAGCGGCCGGGATTTGAGGCCGTCCAGCCCCTCGAGTTCGCTTCGCATGTCCATCCGTGTTCCTCCCTGGCGTCCGGCGCGACCTATAGGGCAGGCGGAGGATGCGCGACAGATCAGCGGCGGCGGGATCCCTTGACGGCGTTCTCGACCTTGTCGAGCTTGTCCTCGATCTTGTCGAGCTTGGCCAGGATCTGCGTGAGGATGTCGGGCACGACGCGGCCGTAATCCACCGCCTCGCGGGTGGACTTGGCCGTCGCGCGGACGGCCTCCAGAAGCTCGTCCGAAGGCGGGACGGCGGCGCTCGGCGGCTCACGGGGCG
>CALMTJ010000175.1:782-1531 GCA_937872715.1 uncultured Methylobacteriaceae bacterium | reverse complement strand
GCCCATCCCGATCGCGCCGTCCAAGACCACCGTGTCGCCGCTGAAGGGCGCGAAGCCCGGACCCCGCAAGGTCGAGGCGCCGGGCGGTTCCGGCGACAAGGCGGAGCCCCCGGCCGGGAAGGACGGCGAGAAGCGCGAGCCCGCGCCGTCCACGGCCGAGGTCGTGAGCCTCGATTCGTTTCGGAAGAAGAACTGACGGCCGGACGTCAGGCCGTCCGCGGCAGCGCGACCATCGGCAGGCCGCCGCCCGGCCGGAGAGTGACGCGCTGCACGGGGAAGACGGCGTGCCCGAGCGCCAGCTCGAAGCGGAAGTCCCGAAGGAGCCTCGCCAGGACCAGCACGATCTCCTGGAGCGAGAACGACGCCCCGATGCAGACGCGCGGCCCCGCCCCGAAGGGCAGGTAGGCGAAGCGGTCGATCGCGTCCCGCCGCCCGGGCATGAAGCGGTCGGGATCGAAGCTGTCCGGGTCCGCCCAGAGCCGGCGATGGCGGTGCAGCACGTAGGGCGCGATCATCACCAGCGACCCGGCCGGGATGCGGAGGGATCCGATCCGATCCTCGCCGATCGCCGCGCGGCTCATGAACGGGACGGGGGGATAAAGGCGCATCGTCTCGTCGGCGACCGCCCGGACGAAGGGCAGCCTGTCGAGCGCGGGAGGCTCGCCCGGCCGCTCCGGATCCGTCGCGAGATCCACCTCCCGCTCGGCCCGCTCCCGGCTCCCGCCGTCCTGCGACAGGAGGTAGAGCGA
>CALMTJ010000175.1:0-772 GCA_937872715.1 uncultured Methylobacteriaceae bacterium | reverse complement strand
ATGTTGGCCCGCACCTCCATGTCGCCGAGGCCCCGCCCGGTCTCGGGGTCCCGGGCGTCGAGCAGGAGGGTGAGGAGGTCGCGGGGCGTGTCGGCTCCGGACGCGATGAGGCGGCGGCGGGCGTCGATCAGCTCGTTCACCACCTCCTCGAAATAGCGGAGCGCCGGCCGGGCCTTGAGGCGGCCGAGGCGCGGCAGCCAGTCCGGCATGCCGAACACGTCCAGCGGGTCCACCGGCCCGATCGCGTCGAAATAGCGGGTGATCGCCCGTCCGAGCGCGTCGGGATCGCGGGCGAGGCCGTTGGTGAAGATCGTCCGTTCGAGGACGTCGAGCGCCACGCGCGTCATCTCGACCGCCATGTCGGCCTGTCGGCGCGTGCCCCGCCTGGCGAGCCGCCGCCCTAGCCTGTCGGCGGCCTCCCACATGGCGGGCACGAAGCTCGAGACGTGCCGGGGCGAGAACAGCGGCGCAAGCGCCCGCCGCTGCACCCGCCATTCCTCGCCCTCCGCCGTCAGGAGGCCGTTGGCGAGCCCGGGCGCCAGTACGCGGCGCTGCAGGTCGTCCTTCCGGTAGTTCGCGGCGTTCTCGACCATGACGTGCCGGATGGCGGCCGGGTCGTTCAGCACCGTCACGCGGCCTAAGACGCCCTGCGCGGCCAGGATCGGCCGCTCGAAATGCTCCCGGGTCCAGGTCGTGAGCGGGTTCGTGCGCGCGCCCTTCAGGAACCCGAACAGGTCCGCCGTGACCAAGCCCTCGCGGATCTTCCGTCCAG
>CALMTJ010000174.1:6067-6387 GCA_937872715.1 uncultured Methylobacteriaceae bacterium | reverse complement strand
TCGTGCAGGAGACGGCTGCCGTCGCCCTGCCGCCCCCGCCGAAGCCGGTGGCCGCGCCTAAGCCCGTCGAGAAGAAGGTGGAGACGAAGAAGCCGCCGAAGCCAGGCCAGGCGAAGCGGGCCGAGCGGCAGGATGCGAGGCGCCCGCCGGCGCAGGAATCGGGCGCGCAGACCACGGCGTCGATCCCGTCCGCCTCGACCGGATCGTCCGCGGCGAGCCGGTCCTCCTGGCAGGGTGCGCTGGTGGCGGCCCTCCGCCGCAGCCTTCAGCCGCAGGGCGGGCAGACGGGATCCGCTTCCGTCCGGTTCTCGCTCGACCGA
>CALMTJ010000174.1:0-6057 GCA_937872715.1 uncultured Methylobacteriaceae bacterium | reverse complement strand
TCTCAAGCGCGGGCAGCCCGGCGCTCGATTCGGAAGCGGTCGCGGTGTTCCGCCGCGCCTCGCTGCCGGGCGCTCCGCCCGACGTGGCGGGCTCGACCTTCACCTTCACCATCCCGATCCGTTTCACGACGCGCTGACCGGAGCATATCCGGGAGCGCGGACCCGCTTACCCGCGTTAGCTCCGCGGCGCTCCGCCCGACGGGGCCGTTCGTCGCGCGGAGCTCACATGAAGATCGACCTTTCCGGCCTCACAGCCCTCGTCACCGGCTCGACGGAGGGGATCGGCCACGCGGCCGCCCTCGGCCTCGCGCGGGCCGGCGCCCGCGTCGTCGTCAACGGCCGCAAGCCGGACGGCGTCGAGCGGGCGCTGTCCTCCCTACGGGACGCCGCTCCGGGCGCGGCTTTCGAAGGTGCGGCGGCGGACGTCTCGACGGCGGCCGGATGCGACGCCCTCGTCGCGGCCGTTCCGCATGCCGACATCCTCGTCAACAACACGGGCATCTACGAGCAGGTGCCGTTCTTCGACATCCCGGATGCCGATTGGGACCGCTTCTTCCAGACGAACGTCATGTCCGGCATCCGCCTGTCGCGGCATTACCTCCGCGGGATGCTTGACCGGAATTGGGGCCGGATCGTCTTCCTGTCCTCCGAATCCGGCATCAACATCCCGGCGGAGATGCTCCATTACGGGTTCACGAAATCGGCCGTGCTGGCCGTGTCGCGAGGGCTCGCGAAGCTCGCCGCCGGCACGGGGGTGACCGTCAACGCCGTCCTGCCCGGCCCCACCATGAGCCGCGGCGTCGAGGGCATGCTGAAAGGCTCGGCGGCCGAGGCCGGCATCTCGCTCGAAGAGGCAGGGAAGCGTTTCGTGCGCGCGAAGCGCTCCACCTCCATCATCGGGCGGGTGGCCTCGCCGGAGGAGGTCGCCAACATGATCGTCTATGCCTGCTCGCGCGAGGCCTCGGCCACGACGGGCGCGGCGCTCCGGGTCGAGGGCGGGATCGTCGAGGCGATCACCTGACCGCGGCCGCCCCGGCGTGCTAGGCGGGCAGGATGAGTCCCGCCATCTCCATCCGCGACCTGTCGAAGACCTACGAATCGGGCTTCCAGGCCTTGAGATCCGTCACGCTCGACATCGCGCCGGGAGAGATCTTCGCCCTCCTCGGTTCGAACGGGGCCGGCAAGACGACGCTGATCGGCATCGCCTGCGGCATCCTGAACGCCAGCTCCGGCACGGTCGCGATCGAGGGCCACGACACGGTTTCGGACTACCGGGCCGCGCGTTCCCGGGTCGGGCTCGTGCCGCAGGAGCTGACCACGGACGCGTTCGAGACGGTCTGGGCGACGGTGAGCTTCAGCCGCGGCCTGTTCGGCAGGCCGAGGAACCCGGCCCTGATCGAGCGGGTGCTGCGGGACCTTTCGCTGTGGGACAAGCGGGACGCGAAGATCCTCACCCTCTCCGGCGGCATGAAGCGGCGCGTGCTGATCGCCAAGGCGTTGTCGCACGAGCCCACCATCCTGTTCCTGGACGAGCCCACGGCGGGAGTCGATGTCGAGCTCAGGCGCGACATGTGGCGCCTCGTGCGCGACCTGCGGGAACGCGGCGTCACGGTCGTGCTCACGACGCATTACATCGAGGAGGCCGAGGAGATGGCCGACCGCGTCGGGGTGATCCGGGGCGGCGAGCTGATCCTCGTCGAGGAGAAGACCCGGCTGATGCACAGGCTCGGAGGAAAGAAGCTGACGCTGCAACTCCAGGAGCCGCTGCGGGAGGTCCCCGCCGGGCTCGCCTCCGAGCGGCTGTCCCTGTCGGCGGACGGGCGGGAGCTCGTCTATTCCTACGACGCGCAGGCGGAGCGGCCCGGGATCACGCGGCTCCTGGACGGATTGCTGGCGGCCGGGATCGGGTTCGCGGATTTGAGGACGGAGCAGAGCACGCTGGAGGACATCTTCGTCGCCGTCGTGCACGGGGATGACGCGCGATGAACCTTCACGCGATCGCCGCCATCTACCTGTTCGAGATGGCCCGCACCGGCCGGACGCTCCTGCAGAGCGTCGTCTCGCCCGTCCTGTCGACGGCGCTCTACTTCGTGGTCTTCGGCTCCGCGATCGGATCCCGCATGGCCGAGGTCGAGGGGGTGAGCTACGGCGCCTTCCTGGTGCCCGGGCTGATCATGCTGTCGCTCCTCACCCAGAGCATCTCGAACGCCTCCTTCGCGATCTACTTCCCGAAATTCGTCGGCACGATCTTCGAGCACCTGTCGGCGCCCGTGTCCGGGTTCGAGATCACGTTCAGCTACGTCGCGGCGGCGGCGACCAAGTCGCTGATTCTCGGCCTCATCATCCTGGCGACGTCCTGGTTCTTCGTGCCCGTGCGGATCGATCATCCGGGCTTCATGGTCCTGTTCCTCGTCCTCACCTGCGTGACCTTCAGCCTGTTCGGCTTCATCATCGGCATCTGGGCGGACGGGTTCGAGAAGCTGCAGATCGTGCCGCTCCTCGTCGTGACGCCGCTCACTTTCCTCGGCGGCAGCTTCTACTCGATCGACATGCTGCCTCCATTCTGGCGGAGCGTCAGCCTGCTGAACCCGGTCCTCTACCTCGTCTCGGGCTTCCGCTGGAGCTTCTACGGCCTCGCGGATGTGGGCGTCGGCCTGAGCCTCGCCATGACGGCCGCCTTCCTGCTGCTCGACATCGCGGTCGTGGCCTGGATCTTCCGCACCGGCTACCGGCTCAAGAAGTAGCGGACCGTCACTGCGAGGAGGCGTAGCCGACGAAGCAGCCCAGGCGACGCTGGCGGCTTGGGATCGCTTCGCTCCGCTCGCCTCGACAGTCGGGGACGAGGTTCGCCCTCACCGTCCTCACATGGGCGGATCGACCCCGTCGCGACCGACGATGATGTTGCCGGCCGACATCGTGCCATCCGCACCCTTCTGCGCGAACATGACGACCCGTGCTCCGGGCTTGAGGTCGGCCGCGCTCGCGGGCGCGATGCCCACGACCGGGGTGTCGGGCGAGACGACGATCAGCTTCTCGCCGTCCTTGTAGGTGAGCTTGAGCGTGTCGCCGGAGACGCCCTTCACCGTCTCGGTCACGTTGGCATTGGTCATCGTGCTCTCCGGCAGGAGATCCCAGGCCGAGTGGAAGCTGTTCGCCCGCGCCGCCTCCGGCAGGATCGCGACCTCCAGCGCCCGTTGCTTGCCGTCCGGCATCGGCATGCCGGCGACGCCCACGAAGGTGCCCGGGCCGATATCGGACAGCGACTTGCGGATCACGGCCGAGACCCGGGGCGGCTCGGGCAGGGTCGCGGTCACCGTATTGCCTTCGCGCGCCTTGACGACGAGCGTCGAGCCGTCGACGCGCTCGATCGTCCCGCGCACGCGGGTCGGGGGGGTCTGGGCGGAGGCGGACCAGGCACCTCCGGCGAGCGCGAGGGCGAGAGCGGTCGCCCGAAGGGCGTGACCGGGGACGAAAGGCATGGGCGATCTCCGACGGGCGGGCCGGAACCCGCGTTCACCGGGAGGAACGTGCATCGCCCCCGAAAAGGTTCACGGCGCCTCGCCGCACCTCACCCGCCGATGTTGAAGGCGGCGAGCGCCGCCATCCGGACGAGGTCGGTATCCGTCGCCCCGAGCGAGACGATCTGGACCGGCTTGTCGAGCCCGACGATGAGAGGTCCGACCACGGTCGAGCCGCCGAGCTCCGCCAGCATCCTGGTCGAGATCGAGGCCGAGTGGAAGGCGGGCATGATCAGGACGTTGGCCGGACCGGTGAGCCGGCAGAACGGGTAGGCGGCCATGAGGTCGCGGTTCAGCGCGACATCCGCCGCCATGTCGCCGTCGTACTCGAAATCGACCCTCGTCGCGTCCAGGAGCTTCACGGCCTCGCGGACGTGGCGGGAGCGCTCGCCCTCCGGATGGCCGAAGGTCGAGAAGGCGAGGAGCGCGACCCTGGGCTCCATCCCGAGGCGCCGGGCCACGCCCGCCGCTTCGATCGCGATCTCCTTCAGGGCATGCGCGTCCGGCATCTCCGTCACGGCCGTATCGGCCACGAGCACCGTCCGGTCCCGCGCGAGGCAGAGCGACACGCCGATCGTGCGGTGGCCGGGCTTGTCGTCGATGACGCGGCGCACGTCGTCGAAGGCGACGGAGAAGTTGCGGGTGACGCCGGTGACCATCGCGTCCGCGTCGCCCTGCGCCACCATGGCGGCCGCGAAATGGTTGCGGTCCTGGTTGATCAGGCGCTGGCAGTCGCGCAGCAGGAAGCCTTGTCGCTGGAGCCGCTCGTAGAGGTAGCGCGCGTAGGAGGCGTTGCGCTTCGACAGGCGGGCGTTGTGGACCTCGATTCCGTCGCGCCCCTCGATGTCGAGGCCCGCGAGCTTCGCCGCCGCGAGCACGCGCTCCTCGCGCCCGACCAGGATGGCCGTGCCGAGGCCCTGGTTGGCGAAGGAGATCGCCGCCCGGATCACCTGCTCCTCCTCACCCTCGGCGAAGACGACGCGCTTCGGGAATTTCCGCACCCGCTCGAAGATGCGGGACAGGAGGCCGGCGGTCGGGTCGCGCCGGGCCTGGAGCTCCGCCCGGTAGGCGGACAGGTCGGGAAGCGTCCGCCGGGCGACGCCCGTCTCCATCGCGGCCGCGGCGACGGCCGGCGGCACGGTGGAGATCAGCCGCGGGTCGAACGGGACCGGGATGATGTAGTCGCGCCCGAAGCGCGGACGCGAGCCCTGGTAGGCGGCCGCCACCTCGTCCGGCACGTCCTCGCGGGCGAGCGCCGCCAGCGCCTCGGCGGCCGCGATCTTCATCTCCATGTTGATGGAGGTGGCCCGCACGTCGAGCGCGCCCCGGAAGATGTAGGGGAAGCCCAGCACGTTGTTGATCTGGTTCGGGTAATCCGACCGGCCCGTCGCCATGATGGCGTCGCTCCGGATGGCCGCGACCTCCTCGACCGTGATCTCCGGGTCAGGGTTCGCCATCGCGAAGATGATCGGGTCCGGCGCCATGGAGCGGATCATGTCCGGCGTGAAGGCGCCCTTCGCGGACAGGCCGAACACCGCGTCCGCTCCGCGCATGGCGTCGGCCAGCGTGCGGGCCTCCGTCTCGACCGCGTGGGCGGATTTCCACTGGTTCATGCCGTCGGTGCGGCCGGCATGGACGACGCCCTTCGTATCGCAGAGGAGGACGTTGGCCGGCGCGAGGCCGAGCGCCTTCAGGAGGTCGATGCAGGCGATTCCGGCCGCCCCGGCGCCGTTCACGACGAGCTTCGTCCGGCCGATGTCGCGACCGGTCAGGTGCATGGCGTTGATCAGCCCGGCCGCCGCGATGATGGCCGTCCCGTGCTGGTCGTCGTGGAAGACCGGGATGTCCATCAGCTCGCGGAGCCGGTCCTCGATGATGAAGCATTCCGGGGCCTTGATGTCCTCCAGGTTGATGCCCCCGAAGGTCGGCCCGAGATAGCGCACGCAGTTGACCACGGCATCCGCGTCCTCCGTCCCGACCTCGAGGTCGAAGGCGTCGATGTCGGCGAAGCGCTTGAAGAGGACCGCCTTGCCCTCCATCACGGGCTTCGACGCCATCGCGCCGCGATTGCCGAGGCCGAGGATCGCGGTGCCATTCGACACGACGCCGACCAGGTTGCCCTTGGCCGTGTAGTCGAAGGCGAGCGCCGGGTTCTCGGCGATGGCGAGGACGGGCACGGCCACGCCCGGCGAATACGCGAGCGACAGGTCGCGCTGGGTCGCCATGGGCTTCGTGGCGACCACCTCCAGCTTGCCGGGCCGGCCGCCCGAGTGGAATTGCAGCGCCTCCTGGTCGGTGAAGGTCGGCCGCTTGCGGCGGGCGGGCGGCATCGGATCGGTCATTCTTGTCTCGGCGTTCCTCACGCCGGACACTAGGGACCGGCGCCGTCCCGCTCAAGCGCCCGGTGAGGGATGGCAGGGCAATCGCTTGAGGGATCGCTGACCGGCTCAGTTCTGCCTTCCCCCTTGCGGGGAAGGTGGCCCGAGCGGAGCGGAGGGCCGGATGGGGGGCCCTTAGACGGGACCGGAACGTTACATCC
>CALMTJ010000173.1:2049-5464 GCA_937872715.1 uncultured Methylobacteriaceae bacterium | reverse complement strand
CCCCGCAAGGGGGGAGGGGAAAAGGTTCAGCTCTTGCCGACCAGCGGGCACCCGCCCTGGTCGAGCGGCCGGAAGGCCTCGGCGGTCGGGATGGTGGCGACCGTCTTGTACAGGTCCCAGGGTCCGGTCGATTCCGACGGCTTCTTGACCTCGAACAGGTACATCGGGTGCACGGCGCGGCCGTCGGCCCGGACGGAACCCTTGCCGAAGAGCGCGTCGTCGATCGGCAGCTCCTTCATCTTGGCCACGACCTTCTCGGAATCCTTGCTCTTCAGCGCCTCCACCGCCTTCAGATAGTGGAGGATGCTCGAATACACGCCGGCCTGGGAGCTCGTCGGCATCTTGCCGTCGAACCTCTCCGCGAAGCGCTTGGAGAAGGCGCGCGTCGCGTCGTTCTGGTCCCAGTAGAAGGCCTCGGTGAGCACGAGCCCCTGGGCCGCCTGGAGGCCGAGCGCCTTCACGTCGGACGAGAAGACGAGGAGGCCGGCGAGCGATTGCCCGCCCTGCGTGATGCCGAACTCGGCCGCCTGCTTGATGGCGTTGATGGTGTCGCCGCCGGCATTAGCGAGCGCGATCACCTTCGCCTTCGAGCCCTGCGCCTGGAGGAGGAAGGACGAGAAATCTGCGCCGTTCAGCGGGTGCTTCACCTGCCCGAGCACCTTGCCGCCGGCCTTCGTCACGGCCTCGGAGGTGTCCCGCTCGAGCGCCGCCCCGAAGGCGTAATCGGCGGTGAGGAAGAACCAGCTGTCCGCCCCCTTCTTGGTCATGGCGGAGCCGGTGCCGTTCGCCAGCGCCCAGGTGTCGTAGGTCCAGTGCACCGTGTAGGGCGAGCACTTCGTACCCGTGAGGTCGGAGGTGCCGCCGCCCGAGGGAATGAAGATCTTCTTCTTCTCGCGCGTCACCTCGTTCACGGCGAGCGCGACCGAAGAGGTGGTCGTGTCCAGGATCACGTCGACGCCGTCCTGGTCGTACCATTGGCGCGCGATGTTCGACCCGACATCGGGCTTGTTCTGGTGGTCGGCGCCGATCACCTCGACCTTGATGCCCTTGTCGGCCGCCTTGAAATCCTCGACCGCCATCTTGGCGGCGACGAGCGAGCCCGGGCCGGAGATGTCGGCGTAGAGGCTCGACATGTCGTTCAGCACGCCGAGCTTGACGGAGACCTGCGCCCGGGCGGCGCCGGAGGCGAGAAGCGCGGCCGCCGCGGTGGCGAACAGGAGGTTGCGTTTCATGGATGAGGTCCTCGGAAACGGGCGCGACGGCGCCCGGGTGGATCGGTTCGGCAGGCCCACGGCTAGACTCCGAGATAGCCGTGCAGCTTGTCGATATTCGCGTCGAGCACGTCGTTCGGGATCATGTCCACGACCCGGCCCTGCTCGACGATGTAGTGGCGGTCCGCGACCGTCTGGGCGAAGCGGAAGTTCTGCTCCACGAGGACGATGGTGAAGCCCTCGCGCTTCAGCCTCTCGATGGTGCGGCCGATCTGCTGGACGATGACCGGCGCCAGCCCCTCGGTCGGCTCGTCGAGGAGGAGCAGCTTCGCGCCGGTGCGCAGGATGCGGCCGATGGCCAGCATCTGCTGCTCGCCGCCGGACAGCTTGGTGCCCTGGCTGCCGGAGCGCTCCTTCAGGTTCGGGAACAGCTCGTAGACCTGCGGGACGGTGAAGCCGCCGGGCTTCACCTGCGGCGGCAGGGTCAGGTTCTCAAGGCCGGACAGGCTCGCGAAGATGCCGCGCTCCTCGGGCACGAAGCCGACGCCGAGCCGCGCCACGTGCCGCGACGCCATGGCGATCGTCTCCCGCCCGCCATAGCGGACGGAGCCCGTCCGCTTCCCCATGATGCCGATGATCGATTTCAGCGTGGTCGTCTTGCCGGCGCCGTTGCGGCCGAGCAGCGTCACGACCTCGCCCTCGCGCACGTCGAACGAGACGCCGTGGAGGACGTGGCTCTCGCCGTACCACGCTTCGAGATCGCGGACGGACAGGAGCGCGTCCGCGGAGACCGCGCCCGCCGGCCGGGACATGATCGCCGCCTCAGCCATGGCCGGACCCGATATAGGCCTCGATCACCCGCGGATCCTTCGACACGGCCGCGTAATCGCCCTCCGCCAGCACGTTGCCGCGCGCCAGGACGGTGATCGTGTCAGACAGGGAGGCGACGACGGAGAGATTGTGCTCCACCATCAGGATCGTCCGGTCGGCGGCCGCGCGACGGATCAGCGCCTCCGTCCGGGCCACGTCCTCGTGGCCCATCCCGGCCATGGGCTCGTCGAGCAGCATCATCTCGGGGTCGAGCGCCAGCGTCGTCGCGATCTCGAGCGCCCGCTTGCGCCCGTAGGACAGCTCGACGGCCGGGACGTCCCGGAAGGACCCGAGCCCGACCGCCTCCACGAGGTCGGTCGCGTCCCGGTCGAGCGCCTTCAGCACGAACTCCGACCGCCAGAAATCGAAGCTGTCGCCGCGCCGGCGCTGGAGCGCGATGCGGACGTTCTCCAGCACGGTGAGCTGGCCGAACACGGCCGAGATCTGGAAGGACCGCACGAGCCCGAGCCGGGCGACGTCCGCGGGCTTCATCGCGGTGATGTCACGGCCCTTGTAGACGATGGAGCCGCGGCTCGGCTGGAGGAACTTGGTCAGGAGGTTGAAGCAGGTGGTCTTGCCGGCGCCGTTCGGGCCGATCAGCGCGTGGATCGTTCCCCGCTTCACCTGCAACGCCACATTGCCGACGGCGGTGAAACCCTTGAAATCGCGACCGAGCCCGCTCGTCGACAGGATGATGTCGTCCGACATGAAATCGAAACCGGCGTCCCTCTGCCCCGACGTTTCCCGCCGTTCGCGCGGGCTACAACGCACGCCCGCTCGGGCCGAGTCAAGGCGACGAAGGGGGGACGATTCCCCCCGGACGGGCGAGCCCGGACCGGGAGGCGAGGAGCCGCATGACGAAGGGCGCGATGTAGATCGGGAACTGCGCCAGCGCGAAGAACAGGTAGGTGCGCTGAGGGGCGCTCGTCCCCAGCGCCGCGACGAGGAGCCCCATATTACGCTGGCCGGTCGCGTAGCCCAGCACCATGCGTTCCGCCGGCGGGATGAACCAGAGGACGAGCCAGATCAGGAGGAAGCCCGACGTCGAGAGCCCCGCCACCACGGCCAGCATGCCGGCGACGAGCGCGGGCTCGCGGATGATCGCCTCCAGGACGCCGTCCATCGCCGCCACCGCGAAGACGACGTACATCAGCACCGCCACGCCATCGAGGCTCGCCCGGTGGCGGTGGATGCGCTCGAGCCCGGCGAAGCGCCGGATGAGGATCGCGGCCGCCATGCCTCCGCCGACGAGGCTGGCGAGACGCCCGACGAGCGACATCGTGTCGAGCGGAATGACCGTTCCGGCCACGGCCTCCGCGAGGAGGGGCGAGAGG
>CALMTJ010000173.1:0-2039 GCA_937872715.1 uncultured Methylobacteriaceae bacterium | reverse complement strand
GTGCGCGCCTTGAGCGCGAGCATGAAAGGTAACGAAATCGCCGCCCGCCTCGGCGTCAGCGAGAACACGGTCGCGACCACGAGCACGGGCTCGACGTCGAGCATAAGGGCCACGGCCGAGGACGACATGACCGGCGGCGAAGCCGCCAGGATGGCGAGGCCTAGAACGAAGCCGGGATCGACGGTCTCCCGGCCGAGGAGCAGGAAGACGCCGCTGATCAGGATGGCGGGCAGCAGGAGGACGCAGACGCCGGACAGCGCGAGCAGACCTGGCCGCCGCAGGAGCGCCAGGAGCGGTGCCGGCTCGATCCGGACGAAGGTCGCGAGGATGAAGACGACGACGGTCGCGCCGAGGAAGGGCCGCGCGAAGGCCGCGAGCTGCGGCAGGGCGAGCCCGACGAAGAGGCTCGCCGCGAAGCCCTGGGTGCCGTAGCGGCCGATCGCCGCCAGCAGCCGGAGGATCGGCGTCATCCGCGAGGCGGCGCGGAGCAGGCGCCTCGATCCCGCGGGCTCGCGACGCCCGGCCACCGCCCGCCTCCGCCGGACATCCGCGATGGTGTCGTCAAGTGCGGCTCCGGTCGCCTCTCCTGCCTCCCGTGACTACGTTTTTCGGCGAGCCGGGGCCGCACGACTTAGGTCTAGAATCCGTCCAAATGCACCAGGCACCTCATCCGGAGGCCGGGCCGCCTCCCGGATGGCGGTCGGTCCGTCATGGCCGGCCAAGCCCGGCCAGGACGCATCGATCGTGATCGGGTTCTGTCGGGGCCGCTGAACCCTCACTCCTTGAATTCGACGGCCGTGCCCTTGCCGGCGATGCTCGCGAGGTCCTTGACGTCCCAGTTCGTCAGGCGGACGCAACCGTGGGAGAAGGTCTTCCCGATGCGCTCGGGCTCCGGCGTGCCGTGGATGCCGTAGCTCTCGGCCGTGAGGTCCAGCCAGACGGCTCCGACGGGGTTGTTCGGCCCGGCCGGGATGGTCAGCTTCTTCTTCGTCTTGACGCCCTTGAACGCGTAATCCGGGTCGTAGGTGTAGGTGGGGTTGCGGGCCGTCGCCCGGATCTCGAAACGGCCGGACGGCGCGGGCTTCTCCTCCGAACCGATCGTCGCCGGATAGGTCGCGATCACCTTCCCGTCGCGGCCGTAGGCCCGCAGCATGCGGTTCGTCTTGTCGACCTCGATCCGGACGACGGGCGCCTGGCCCCCGGCCCCGGCGGAGACGTTGCGGTTGGTGATGGCGGAGGGGTCCGGGTCCTGCCGGGCCGCCGGCACGGTCAGCTCCTGCCCGGCCGTCTCGAAATCGGCCTTCGGGTTCAGCGCCTCGAGGAGCCGCGGCGACGCGTGGAAGCGCTCCGCCAAGCCTTCGAGGGCGGAGGTATAGGACAGGGCGTCGAGCTCCGCCATGTCCTCGAAATCGGTCGGAAGCTTCTTCAGGAACGGGCCCTTCACGTCGGCCTCGCCGATCCGGTAGCTCACGAGGGCGGGACCTCCATAGCTCCCCACGAGCGCCCCGAAGAGCTCCGGCGTGAGCTTGCCGGCCGGAGGGAGGCCGTTCGCGGACGCGAAGGCGTCGAGCGCCCTCGTGAAATTGTCCCCGACGCGCCCGTCGATGGAGCCGGGCGAGAAGCGGAGACGGTCGAGCAGGATCTGCGCCCGCAGCACGGCGGGCTCGATGCCCTCCCCTGCGACCGGCCCGGGCTTGACGGCCGCCTCGTTGACCTCGGCGGCCGAGAGCGCGACGGCAGGGCTCGCGCCGGATGCGGCCGCGAGGCCGAGAGCCAGGGCGCAGCCCAGGCCGGTGATCGTTCGTGAGAGAGCTGGCATGGCGGGCTTCTCGGACGCATGCGGGAGGAGTGCGCGGTCGCCTAACGCGCGAGACCCGTTCGGCTGCACGCCCGCCTCCACCTGCGGCTTGCCGGGTCGAGGGCGCCCGCCTAGAGAAAAGCTATGGCCCGACTGCGTAGCTCAACCGGATAGAGCGTTGCGCTTCGAACGCAAAGGTTGGGGGTTCGAGTCCCTCCGCGGTCGCCGCCGGTTACGCTGA
>CALMTJ010000172.1 GCA_937872715.1 uncultured Methylobacteriaceae bacterium | reverse complement strand
GCATGGTGGACGACCTCGCCCGCGCCCTCGACGACTGGGAGGCCGATCCTGCGGTGACGCGTGTCGTCGTGAAGGGCGCGGGCGGGAAGGCGTTCTCGGCCGGCGGGGACCTTCGGGCGCTGTACCTCGCGGGTCGCGACGCCGCGCGGGGTGATCGGGATCGTCTTCGAGAGCCGGCCCAACGTCACGGCCGACGCGGCGGCCTTGTGCGTGATGTCCGGCAACGCCGCCATCCTGCGGGCCGGGTCGGAGACGTTCCGGACCGCCTCGGCCATAGCGGAGGCGGTCGCGTCCGGCCTCGCGGAAGCCGGGTTGCCGGCCGATGCCGTCCAGCTCGTGCCGACCCGCGACCGCGCGGCCGTCGGCGCCATGCTGGCGGGGCTCGACGTAGCGGTCGACGTCATCGTGCCGCGAGGCGGCCGCAGCCTGGTCGAGCGCGTCCAGCGGGAGGCGCGGGTGCCGGTCTTCGCCCATCTCGAGGGCATGAACCACGTCTATGTCCACGCTGCGGCCGACCTCGGCATGGCCAGGGCGGTTCTCCTGAACTCGAAGATGCGGCGCACCAGCACCTGCCCGGCCGCCGAGACGCTTCTGGTCGACCGGGGCTGCGCCGCGACGCATCTCGCGCCCCTCGTGGCGGCCCTCCTCGACGCGGGCTGCGCCGTCAGGGGCGATGCCGACACGGAGGCGGCCGATCCGCGCGTCGAGCCCGCGACCGAGGCCGACTGGTCGACGGAGTACCTCGACGCGATCATCGCCTGCCGGGTGGTCGCGGATCTCGACGAGGCCATCGGCCATGTCGGGCGTTACGGCTCGCATCACACGGACACGATCGTGACGGCCGACGGAGCGGCGGCGGCCCGCTTCCTGGCCGAGGTCGATTCCGCCATCGTGCTCCACAACGCCTCCACCCAGTTCGCGGACGGAGGCGAGTTCGGCTTCGGGGCGGAGATCGGCATCGCGACCGGCCGCATGCACGCCCGCGGGCCGGTCGGCGTCGAGCAGCTCACCTCGTTCAAGTACCGGGTGCACGGGACGGGTCAGGTCCGGCCCTGATGGCCTTCGGACGGCCGGGATGAGGCGTCCCGGAGGGGGGCGCCCGGTCCGGCTGCCGCCCCATGCCGCCGGGATGCGGATCGGGCTCTACGGGGGGAGCTTCGATCCCCCCCATCCCGGGCACCGGCACGTCGCCGCGACCGCTCTGCGGCGGCTCCGGCTCGACCGTGTATGGTGGCTCGTGACACCCGGCAACCCGCTGAAGGATCGCGGCCGCCTCCCGCCGCTGGGCGAGCGGCTGGCCGCGACCCGCCGCGTCGCGTCGCATCCCCGCATGGCGGCGACCGCCTTCGAGGCCGCCATCGGGGTGCGGTTCACGGTGGAGACGCTCCGCTTTCTCGTCCGGAGATGCCCGGGGGTGCGGTTCGTGCTGATCGTCGGAGGCGACAGCTTCGCGAACCTTCAGCGCTGGCGGGCCTGGCGCGAGATCCTCCGCCTCGTCCCGGTCGTGGCCGTGGACCGGCCGGGCTGGACGGTCGGGGCGGGTCTCGGCCGGGTGGCCCGGACGTTTCCGGCCGGGCGTGTCCCGGAAGCCGCGGCGCCCGCGCTCCTCCTCTCGCGGCCGCCCGCATGGACGGTCCTGCACGGCAGGAGGTCGAGCCTCTCGTCAACCCTGTTGCGGGCCGGTCGACCGGGTCCGGCACGGGGACGTTGAAAACCGGGAGCCCGTCACGATATCCTCGGTCACCGGCCGCCTATGTCGCGCCGGCGGAAAGGACATCGCACTGAGCCAGCTCTCTGTTCGCGAAGCGGAGCTCCCTCCCCTTCACCTCGTCGCCGACGCGTCCGCCTCGGCTCCCGACGATCCGAGAGCGGTGGTGCATGCCTGCCTGGACGACATGAAGGCCGTCGACGTCGTCGAGATCGACCTCGTGGGCAGGACGTCCATCGCGGATTCGATGATCATCGCGTCCGGAACCTCCGCCCGGCACGTCGGCTCCGTCGCGGACCGGATCACCCAGAAGCTGAAGGATGCGGGCCACGGGCGAGTGCGCGTCGAGGGCGTGCCGGCCTGCGACTGGGTGCTGATCGACGCGGGCGACGTCATCGTCCACGTCTTCCGGCCGGAGGTGCGCGGCTTCTACAACCTCGAGAAGATGTGGGGCGCCGACCGGCCCGTGGAACGCGCGGCGGTCTGACACATCCGCCGCCCCGGCGCGGGGCGGCCTTCCTCTCCGTCCGTGCGGCTCCAGCTCCTCGCGATCGGCCGGCTCAAGGCCGGTCCCGAGCGCGATCTGCTGGAGCGCTACCGGACGCGGCTCGACGGGCTCGCCCGCCAGCACGGCTTGTCCGCCCTCGACATCGTCGAATCACCCGAGGGACGCGAACGGAGCGCGGCCGCGCGCCTGCGCGGCGAGGCGGCGTTCCTTCTGGGCCGGGCCGAGGGGGCGCTCCTCGTCGCGTTCGACGAGCGCGGCGCGGCGCTCAGCAGCGACGAGGTGGCGGGCCGGCTG
>CALMTJ010000171.1:419-1657 GCA_937872715.1 uncultured Methylobacteriaceae bacterium | reverse complement strand
GCCTCAGGTCGCCGGCGTCCATTGCACGGGCACGAAGCGGAAGCCGTTCCCCTCCTTCGCGACATGCCCGGTGGCCGGGAAGGGCGCGTGGTAGAACGCGACCTGCATCCGGTCGGCCGCCACCATGTCGAGCATGCGGCGGCGCGTCTGCCGGGCGGTGTCGGCGTCGACGTCGAACACGGCCGACCAATCCGGGTTGCGGACGAACAGGGCCGGGTGGTTGGTGATGTCGGAGACCGCCATGAAGCGTGCGCCGCCGGAGGTGAGCGCGAAGGCCATGTGGCCGGGCGTGTGGCCGTAGGCGGGAAGGGCGGTCACGCCCGGGACGACCTCCCGGCCCGGCTCGAACCGCACGATGTCCTTCGCGATCGGCCCGAACACCCGGCGGGGCGCGGCGAAGGCCGGCTTGGTCGCGTCCGGCGCGGCCGCCATCCTCCCGTCGTCCATCCAGAACGCCCATTCGGGCTCCGGGACGGTGATGGTCGCCTTCGGGAACACGGCCGTGCCGTCCTTCAGGCGAAGGCCGTTGATGTGGTCGCCATGGAAATGGCTGACGATGACGGTATCCACGGTCGCCGGGTCGAAGCCGGCCGCGCGGAAATTGCCCATCCACGATCCGGTCGTAGGCGCGCCGGCATCGCCGTTGCCGGCATCGATGAGGACGGTGCGGCCGCCGGTGCGCAGCACGAGCGTCGTGAAGGTGATCGGCAGCGCGGCTTCCGGCAGGAAGGCCTCGGCCATCGCCCTCTTCACGTCGGCCAGATCGGCGTTCCTGATGAACCCTTCGAGCGCACGCGGCGCGAAGCCGTCGTGGATGGCCGTGACCTCGATGTCGCCGACCTTGTACCGATAGAAGCCCGGAGCTTGCCCCGCCGGGCGCTCCGGCGCCGCGCTGCCTTGCGCGACGGCGGTCCCGGCCCCGGACGCCGCGGCCATGGGTGCGGCGGCGAGCAACGTGCGACGGTTCATCTGGTCATCCCGGGAGGTTGGTCACCTCAGGCTCGCCCAGCCTTGTGGTGAGACGAGGGCGGACGCGCGATATTGGCCGGGGCCGCGCATCCCGGATCGCCGACGGAGGAGCCGCTTGATCGTCGTCCACTCACCCGCCTCGCCCCGGCACGATCCCGAGGGTTACTTCCGGCGCGGCCGCATCGTGCCCCATCCCGAACGGGCGGAGCGCCACGGCGTCCTCCTCGGAGCTTGCCTCGCGGGAGGGCACGCCGTCTCGGAAGCGCCGG
>CALMTJ010000171.1:0-409 GCA_937872715.1 uncultured Methylobacteriaceae bacterium | reverse complement strand
ACCCCATCCTGGCCGTCCACGCGCCAGGCCTGGTCGAGCTTCTCCGGACGGGGTGGGATCGCCGCGACGAGATCCCGGAGGTCGGCGACGAGGTTCTGACCGGACATTTCGCCCGGCCGCAGATGAACCGGCGGCCGGAGGGTCTGCTGGGGCTTCTCGGCTATCACATGGCCGACACCTCGACGCCGCTGCGGGCCGGAACCTGGGACGCGGTCCAGGGCAGCGCCCAAGCCGCCCTCGGGGCCGCCGATCTCGCGCTTCGGCACGGCTCCGCCTACGCGCTCTGCCGCCCGCCCGGTCACCACGCCTATGCCGATTCTGCGGGCGGGTTCTGCTTTCTCAACAACACGGCCATCGCGGCCGAGCGGATGAGGAGGGCGGGTTGCGGCCGGGTCGCGATCCTCGACAT
>CALMTJ010000170.1:11066-12845 GCA_937872715.1 uncultured Methylobacteriaceae bacterium | reverse complement strand
GTGCCTGCCGCCATGTCGACGACGATGCCGGATACGCCGACGGCCGCGAGCTGGTACTCGGAGAAGTCGAAGCCGCCCCGGCCGTCGATGAGGTCGTTCCCGGCGAGGCCCTCGAAGCGCTCCGTCGCGAAGGTGACGTCCGAGCCGTAGAGCTCGTCGTTCCAGCCGGAGCCCCGCACGCTGAACACGGTCGCGACCGAATTCGCCAGGTTGAAGGTGTCGTGGCCGACCTTGGCCAAATCGACCGTCGTCCCGTCCAGGCTCTCGCCGTAGCGGTCGCGGAGGTCGACCTTCACGCCGGCCAGCGCCGACCGGTAGCTCACCCGCGTGTTGCCGTTGCCGGTAATGCTGTCGTCGCCGCCATAGCCCTCGAAATCGTTGAAGTTGCCCTGCTCATTTCCGGGGTTCTGGCTGTTGTAGGCGAATCCGGCCGCGTTGAAGATGTCCGCCTTGGCCGTGCCGGACACCGCCTCGACGCTGCGCAGCGTGTCCGTCCCGATCAGCGTCGCCGCGGCCGCGTCCCGGCCCGTGACGGTGCCGGCCGCGAGCTGGATGTCGATCCCGAGCCCGGTGACCGCGACCGCGTTGTAGCGCATCCGGTCGAAGCCCTGCCCGCCGAAGAACGTCTCGCTGGCGGCGGAGCCGTAGAACGTGTCGTCGAAGCGGCCGCCCGTGACGCTCGCGAAGGAACCGTGGATGTTGAGGTCGCCGTGCCGGCCGGACGCGAAGAGGAGCGCGGTCGCGCCGTTGCCCGTGATGTCGTCGTTCCCGTCGCCGCCTTCGATCGTGACCGCGCCGGACGAGTAGGTCGTGATCGTGTCGTCGTGGGCGGAGCCCCGGACCGCGTTCACGCCGGAGAACGTGTCCGTCCCGACGCCCGCGGCGTCGTTCGCGGCCGTGCCCTGCGACGTGCCGGAGCCCGTGCCCGTGAAGGTCACCGTCACGCCATCCAGCGCCCGGCTGTAGCTGATCCGGGTGTTGCTGTTGCCGGTGACGACGTCGTCGCCGCCGACGCCTTCGAATTCGTTGAACGAGTTCTGGTCGTTCGAACTGAAGCCGGCCGAGAGGCGGGACGTGCTGGAATAGCCCGAGGCCGTGTAGGTGTCGTTCTTCTGGCTGCCGACGACCGATTCCACCATGAACAGGGTGTCGCTTCCGATGACGGCGGTAGCGGCGGCGTTGCGGCCCGTGACGGAGCCGGCCGCCATGTCGACCGCGATGCCGAGCGATCCCGTATCCTCCAGGTCGTAGCGCACCCGGTCGAACCCGCCCCGCCCCTCGATGCGGTCATTGCCGGCGCGGCCCTCGTACACTTCGGTCGTGGCCGTCGTGTTGGTGCCGATGAGGGTGTCGCCGAACGTCGAGCCCCGGACGTAGTTGACGCCGCCGGTGATGGTGTCCGTCCCGACCCCCGCCGCATCGCCGGACGCCGTGCCGGTCCCGAGATTCACCGTCACGCCCGCGAGGGCATGCAGGTAGGAGATGCGCGTGTTGCCGTTGCCGGTGATCAGGTCATCGCCGCCGTAGCCTTCGAACTCGTTGAAGCTGCCCTGGTCGCCGCCGCCGTTGGTGCTGGTCGCCGAGAAGCCGGTCGCGTCGTAGGTGTCGGCCCCGGCCGTCCCGGCGATCGACTCGACGGACCGGAGCGTGTCGTGGCCGACCACGTAATAATAGCCCTGGTCCTTGGCGATCACGTCGCCGGACGCGAGGGCGACGTAGATGCCGAGGGGCGTCGTGCCGACGAAGTTCGAGTAGATCGCCCGGTCGAAGCCGCCGCGC
>CALMTJ010000170.1:0-11056 GCA_937872715.1 uncultured Methylobacteriaceae bacterium | reverse complement strand
TCGAACGATTCGACGGTCGGAGCGGCGTTGTCCGAGCCCGACAGGACGTCGTCGTTATCCGAGCCGCGAACCGAGTTCACGCCGCCGTGGAAGGTGTCGATCCCGACTCCGGCGAAGTCCTGGTAGGTCTGCAACGACGGGTCGTTGTAGCTCCGCCCGGTTCCGAGGCCGAGGTCCACCTCCACGCGGTCCGTCGCGTGCTGGTAGCTGACCCGCGTCGAGCCGTTGCCCGTGATGGAATCGCCGCCGCCGAGGCCCTCGAATTCGTTGAATCCCTGCGAGACGCCCGGCGGCAGCGCGCCGGTCGCGACGAAGCCCGTCGCGTCGTAGGTGTCGTCCCGGCTCGTCCCCCGCACGCGCTCGATGCTGACGAAGGTGTCCTCGCCGATGGAGGCGCCGCCCGATGCGTTGTAGGTGGCCGACACCATGTCGACGGTGATGGCCTGAAGCGCGTCTTCGAACGTCGCGAGGTCGATCCCGTCGCCGCCGTCGAGGATGTCGTTGCCGCCCGAGGGCTGGATGACGTCGTCGCCGCCGTAGCCGTGGAAGGAGTTCGCGAAGGCCGTCCCGACGAGCTCGTCGTCGCCGGCCGTCCCCTGCGTGTGGGCGACGACGATCGTGATCGTGTAGGTGGGCGAGGAGGCCTGCCCGTCCGAGACCGTGTAGCCGAAGCTGTCGTACTCGGTGTTGTCCTGGCTGTAGAAGCCGGGATCGGGCGTGTAGGTGAAGGCGCCGCCCGACGTGGCCGTCACGTGGCCGTGGAGCGTGACGACGCCTTGGCCGTCGGTCCCGTTCGGCGCGTCGAGCGAGTAGGTCAGCGTGTCCTGGTCGTCGTCCATGCCGCCCAGCTGGGCCGAGAACTGGTCGCCCTCGTCGACCCCGTAGGTCTGGCTGCCGCCGCTCGGCGCGGAATTGCCTCTCGAGCCGATCGACAGCGCGAAGGTGGAGTAGCCCGAGATGTCCGAGCCGCCATTCGCCGTGCCGCCGGCGTCGCGCACCCGGAAATCGAACGTCCGGTACGGGCCGCTGGCGCCGGGATCCGCGTCGAAGGTCAGGCGGCCGATATCGGCCGCCGCGATCTCGAACCCGTCCGAGCCGAGGTCGGATTGGGTGAGGCTCGTGCCGTCATACGACAGGGTGCCGGCATCGGGCAGCGACGTGATGATGACGGCCGAAAGGTTGTTGCCCGGCGCGTCGTCCGGGTCGGAGAAGCCGAACTCGGCCGCCTGGAAGGCGTGGCTGGAGCCGTAATCGACCGAGGCCGAGCCGCCCGCGGCCGGCGGATCGTTGACCGGAAGGACCCGGATGACGGCCGTGCTGCCGTCCGTCGAGAAGGCGGTGGTGCCGCCGCGGATCGTTGCCGCCGCGATGTCGCCGGCTTGGCCGGCCGTCTGGTCCCAAGCGACGAAGTCGAAGGAGGCGACGTCGTCGTGCGAGCCGTCCGGAATGAAGCGGACCAGGTCCTGGCTGCGCAGCAGCAGTGCCGATCCGTCCGAATAGGCGCTGAAATCGGTCCAGGTCGTGTCCCCGGCGAGCTGGAACTGCCAGCGGCCGTTCGCGGGCTCGGCATGGAGGATCGCGACGCCCGAGAGGGCGCCGGCATCCGGGTCCGTCACGCCCGAGCCGAGGAACGACGCGATCGTCTGGCCGGCGGACTCGATGTTCGTCTCGGCGACCGAGGCGAGCGGCGTCAGCGTGCCGAACCGTGCCTGGAGACCCGCCGGCAGCTCGACGATGCCCTGATTCAGCTGGAACGCGGAATCGGGCTGATTGCCCCAGCTGCCGTCGCCGAAATAGCCGATATCGGCGAAGCGGTCGGAGCCGCCGGCCGGGTGCGCCCCGTCGGGCTGGCCCGAATGCCAATGGTCGAAGGTCTTCGGCGTCCCATCGATCCAGCTCCACGTGCCCGGGTCGGTGAAGGTCGCGTCGGCGGGCGAGGTCAGCCCGATCCAGTAATCGGCGTAGTTGCCGGGCGCGGGCGCGAAGGATCCCTTGAGCGCGTCGTAGACGGCCTCGTCCTGGGTGGCGGTGTCGAAGGTCGCGAGATGCCCGCCGACCTGTTCGGCCAGGCCCTCGGCCGCCGTCCAGGCGCCCGGCATGCCCGTCAGCCCGAAGACGCCGCCCGCCACCGTCGTGACGTGGCCCACGTAGTTCCCGGACGCGCGGAACACGGGCGCGTCGTTCGTGCCCGCGACCTGGAACGTCTCCGCTTGCGTCGCGCTCGCGCCGTGGGTGTCGGTGACCTGCACCGTGTAATCGGCCGTGACCGTCGCACCCGACGGGAGGTAGTCCGGCGAGGGGAGACCGAACGTCCAGCCGCCATTCGCCTGGACGGCGAAGGCGGTGCCGAGCGCCTCGGCGGCCCCCGCCGGGAGCGGCGCCCCGTCGCGGAGCAGGACCGAGTCGATCTCCTCCCAATCGCTCGAATGGGCGGTGTCGATGTAGATCGTGAGGCCGGCCGTCAGGAAGGACGTGCGCGCCCAGCTCGGCTCGAAGGTCGCCGGCGCCCCGGGCTGGCTCGGATCGGTGCCGGTCCAGACGGTGACGGTCGAGCCGTCCTCCTTGATCGCGTCGATGCGGGACACGAAGCCGTTCCCGTCCGTCTCGCGGATCGAGACGCCCGTCGAGTACATCGCCTCGCCGAAGCCGACGGAGAGATATTCCGTGCCGCCGTTCCTGCCGGCGGGCGCGTAGGCGGTCGTGATGTCGCCGTACCCGTTCGTATCGGGACCGCCGAGCGCCTGCGCGGCGGACCAGTCGCCGGCCGAATATTGCGAGCTGAAGCCGAGGACGGTCGAGGCGTATTGCGCCGTCGTCGTGTCGGGCCCGTCCGTGATCGCGAACTTGATCGCGGACAGCCGCGCCGTCGCGCTGTCGCCCGCGTCCGGATCCGCGAAGGCGATCGTCCCCGAATGAGCGATCGCCCCGTCGCTCTCCGTGTCGGACAGGCTGGTCGCCGCCGAGGTGATCTGCGGCGGGCGGTTGTCCCCGACCGCCAGCGTGCCGGACGGGTTGGTGATCGCGCCGGACAGGTCGGCATCGTTGCCGGCCGCGTCCCGGATGACGGCGCCGTTGAGGTTGACGGCCGTCACCGCCAGGTCGGCCGTGATGTCGCCTGCCTGGACGTTGTAGAGGAAGTCGATGATCGTGCGGCCGGTGGTCTGGTCGACCCCGATCCCGGCGAAGGAGGCCGTGCCGCCGCTGTTCAGCGCGAGCGTGGCCGAGCCGCCGCCGGCATAGGACACGGCCTCGCTCAACTCGACCTCTACCGTCACGACGTCGCCGGCATGGAGCGTGCCGTCCGCCGGGTCGAAGACCACGGACGACACCGTCGGCGCCGTCCTGTCGACGGTCGCGAACAGCGTGTTCGAATAATAGTTCGCGATCGTCCCGGCCTGGTCGACCGCGATGGCCTGGAGGTCGTGCGTTCCCTCGGCGAGGGTCACGTCGACCGACCAGTGGCCCGTCCCGTCCACGTCGGCGGTGGCGATGACCGACGAGGTGTTGGTCGTGAATTCGTAGAGCCGGACGGTGCCGTTCGCCTCGGCGGTGCCGGAAACCGTGACCGCGCCGGCATTCGTGACGCCGTCGCTCGCGCTCGAGCCGCTGTCCGGGGAAAGGCCGGAGATCACGGCCGGGTCGGGCGCGGTCGTGTCGACGACGACGGTATAGGCGGCGGACGGGCCGCTGGTGCTCGGCCCGACGCTCTCGCGCGCCGTGAGGCTGTGGCTGCCTTCCGCGAGCGTCACCGACGCGCTCCAGGAGCCGCCGGACCCGACCGTGGCGGAGCCGACCTGGATGGCACCGTCGTTGACGACGATCGTCGCGCCCGGATCGCCCGTGCCGCTCACCGCCACCGTCGTGGCGTTCGTGACCCCGTCGCTCGAGCTGCGGCCGGTATCGGGGTTGATGCCCGTGATGGCCGGCGTGGAGGCCTGCGCGCCGATGACGGCCAGCGTGCCGGGCGGGTTCGTCACCGCGCCCGACAGGTCGACATTGTTGCCGGCCGCGTCCCTGAAGGTGGCGCCGTTCAGGTCGAACCCGGTGACGGCGAGGTCGGACGTGCTCTGCCCGTCCGCGACCGTGTAGGTGAAATTGATGATCTGGAGGTCGGTGGTCGACAGGAAGGTCGCGGTGCCGCCGTCGTTCAGCGTCAGCGTCGCGGTCCCGGTGCCGCCGTAGCTGACGAGTTCGCTCAGGGCGACGTGGAACTGGACCTGCTGGCCGGTATAGACCGTTCCGCTCCCCGGCGTCGTGGTGACGCCCGTCACGGTCGGGGCGGTCGTATCGATGCGGGCGTCGAGCGCGTTCGAGTAGGTCTGCGCGATGTTGCCGGCCGGGTCGGTCGCGATCGCCTGGAGCGTGTGCGACCCTTCGGAGAGGGTCACCTGGACGCTCCACTGGCCCGATCCGTTCACGAAGGCGTAGCCGATCTGCGTCGAACCGGAGGTCGTGTCGTAGAGCTCGACGACGCCGTTCGCGGTCGCCGTGCCGGACACGGTCACTGAGCCGGTATTCGTGATCCCGTCCGTGTTGGAGGACCCGCTGTCCGGCGACAGGCCGGCGATGGTCGCCGGCGGCGGCCGCGTCTGGTCCACCACCACCGCGTAGGCGCCGGACGGGCCGCTGGTGCTCGGCCCGATGCTCTCGACCGCGGTGAGGCTGTGGCTGCCCTCCGCCAGGTTGAGGGCGGCGCTCCAGGTTCCGCCCCCGCCGACGGTCGCCGAACCGACCTGCGCGCCGCCTTCATAGACCGCGATCGTGCTTCCCGCGTCGCCGATGCCCGTGAGGTTGACGGCGCCGTAGAACGTGACGCCGTCGCTCGAGCTGCGGCCGGTATCGGGGTTGATGCCCGTGATCGTCGGCGTGGACGCCCCGGCCGCCACGGACAGGCTCGCCGTATAGCCGTTCTGGCCGCCGTTCCCGTCGGACACGGTGAAGGTGAAGCTGTCCGGCCCCGCGTAGCCGGCAGCTGCCGTGTAGGTGAAGGCGCCCGTCGCCGCGTTCGTGATCGTGACGGTCCCGTGCTGGGCCGCATTGCCGAGCGCGAAGGTGACCGCGTCGCCGTCGGCGTCGCTCGCCGCCGGAAGGGCGCCGCTGAACGGCGTCCCGGCATAGGCGCCCGTGTAGCTGCCGTTCGACGAGACGGGCGCGTCGTTGACGGAGGCGACGTTCACCGTCGCCGTGTAGCTGCTGCTGCCGCCGTGGTCGTCCGAGACCGTGAAGGAGAAGCTGTCCTGCCCGTGATAGTTCGCCGCCGGGGCGTAGGTGAACGTGCCGGTCGCAGCGTTCGTCAGCGTGACGGCGCCGTGTGAAGCCGCGCCCACCGCATAGGAATGGGTGTCGCCGGCATCCGGATCGGTGATCCCGCCGAGGGTGCCCGAATACGTCGTGTCCTCCGTGGCCGAATAGGTCACGTTGACGGAGGTCGGGGAGTCGTTCGCGCCGTTGATGGTGACGGTGGCGGTCTGGCCGACGGTGCCGCCGTTCCCGTCCGAGATCGTGTAGGAGAAGTGGGACGCGAACGACCCGCCTTGCGCGAGCCCGTCATAAGCGGGGCTCGACGTGTCGACCGTCAGGTAGCGGCCGTTCCGGGTGAACCCGGCCGGCAGCGAGGTCGAGTTCGTGTCCGTCCAGGTGACCTGGTCGTTCTGGATGGCGAGCGCGTTCCCGTCGGGATCGCTCGCGCCTGCGAGCAGGTCCACCGTGAAGCTGCCCGACCCCTCGTTCCCGGAGCCGGAGACCGGCCCGCCGACGGCCGGCGCCCGGTTGTCGCCCGAGATCGTCACGGTCTCCGTCTGGGTGACGGTCGCGCCGTGGATGTCCCCGATATCGTAGGTGACGACGACCGTGTGCGAGCCGCCGAACTGGAACGTCGTGGCGCCGGGATCGACGGCGAGCATCGAGCCGGACACGCTCACGCCGGGCGGGGCCGCGGGCGTGGCGGGTCCTCCGTCCAGGCTGTAGCGGATGCTCGTGCCGACGACTGAGAGTGTGGCGGTCTCGCCCGTGTCGTCATCCGTTGCACCGACGAGCAGCGAGCGGCTGAAGGACGGATCGCCCCGATGGGCGGAGGCCGTCAGCGCCGAGGCGACCAGCGGGGCGTCGTTCACGCCCGCCACGTCGAAGGCGATCGTCGCCTCGGATGTCGCGCCGTGCGGGTCGCGCGCCGTGTAGACGAACCTGTCCGTCGCGTGGACCGCGTTGCCTTGGGCGTCGAGCCCGAGCGCGCGAGCGTTGTTCGCCTGGTAGGAGTAGGTGCCGTCCGCCGAGACCGTCAGCGTCCCGTAGAGGCCGGCCACGGAGGCGGAGCCGGCGACCGCGGCCGCCGCCCCGGCGACGCTCGCCACCCCGGACCGCATGGAGAACGCGTTGCCGCCGATCTGGCCGGTATTGCCCGCGACGGTGTCGAAGGCCTCGGCCGCCGCCGCGTCGCCCGATCCGGTCACCTCGATGTAGCGGCTGCCATCTCCGGCGGAGAGGCCGGACCGGGCGCCCGTCTGGCCGCCATAGGTGATGTTCTCGTAGCGGTAGACGATGTCGACATCGCCGCCGCCACGGTCGACGATCTGGATCTGGAAGGCGTTCGGCGCGTCCGTCCCACGGTAGAAGTAGCCGACATCGTCCCAGGTGGCCGTGAAGACGTGGCCGGCCGTGTCGAGGTCCCAGTAGACGAGGTCGGAACCCGTGGAATTGCCGCCGGGCGTGGCCGCGACCGGGCCCGGGTTCGTGTCGACGTCGTACCAGAACCCGGCGAGGATCGGCGTCGTGACGCTCGCCATCGGGTCGGGCGTGTAGTCGCCGCTCGGCCCCGTGAAGGTGATCGTGCCGTTGTTGTTGACGTAGACGGACGTGTAGGGCGTGCCGAAGACGTTGATCCCGCCCGGGCCGAACACGGCCCGGATGTCGATCGCGGGCGAGGATTGGTCGTCGTTGCCGGCGAGGCTGTTCTCGCCGAACCCGGCCGGGCCGCCGAGGCCGTTCGCCAGCGCGCTCGTGTACGGGCCGAACGTCGCCGCCCGGATCGCGCTCACCTGAAGCTGCGCCGTCTCGCCGGCATCGGGATCCGTGTCGTTCCCGAGGAGCCCGGTCGCGCGGGTCGCGGTGGAGACCGTCGCGTCCTGCGACACGGGCCGCGTCCCGTCGCCGATCGCGGCCGGGCCGTAGTTCACGCCCGTGACGGTGACGGTGGCGGTCTGGGTCGTGCGGGCGCCGAATTCGTCCACCACGGAATAGGTGAAGGGGAAATCCCTCGTCTGCCCTTCCGCCAGGTCCGTGAAAGCCGGATTCGAGCCGTCCACATCGATCGTCGAGCCGTCCACGGCGAAACCCGCCGGCAGCGGATTCTGCGCCGTCCCGCCCGTCCAGGCGACGCTCTCCACGTGCAGGGCGGCATCGTGGTCGATGTCGGCCGCGTTGCGGAGGAGATCGACGGAGAAGGCCGTGCCCTGCTGTCCGCCGCCGTCCGCCGGACCGGACACGCTCGGGGCGTCGTTCAGGCCCGTGACCGCGAAGGAGACGGTCGAGCTCGCCATCGCCCCGTGCGGGTCGGCGAGGGTGTAGGCGAACGTGTCGGAGGCGGTCTCGCCGAGCTTCAAGACACCCGCATGGTCCGCCGCGTAGCTGTAGCTGCCGTCGGCGTTGACCGTCAGCGTTCCGTAGAGGCCCGCCACGATCTTCGCGGCACCTGCGGCCAGAGCCGAGGACGCGTCCTCGCTCGGCGCCTTGCCGGCATTGGCCGCCACGATGCGGAGCTGCGCAGTCTCGCCCGTATCCGGGTCGCTCGCCCCGCCATCGGCCGAATCCCGCAGGATGTTGCCCTGCTGGACCACGGCATCCTGCGCCACGGCCGCCGCGAAGGCCGTGGCGGTGGGCGCATCGTTCACGCCGGTGACCTTGTAGGTGACCACCTCCGTGGCGGGCTTGCCGCCGACCTCCTTGTTCAGCGTGAACGGGTCGGATTCGGACGCGCCCTCCGGAAGCGCGACGGCCTTGTTCGGGACGTAGGTCCGGAGATCCTCCGGCGTGATGAACAGCGTCCCGTAGCGGCCGACGATCGCCGTCGTGCCCGTCGCGGCGACGTTCACCGTCGCGAAGGTCGTGTCGGACGAGCCGCCCGCATGCACGGAGACGACGCGGACGGCCGCTTCCGCCAGCACCACGGCGGCCGGCTGGGCGAGGGTGGCCGGGCTGGTCGGCGCCGCCGGCACCGTCACCAGGATCTCGATCCCCTGCCCCGGCGCGATCTGCCCGGCGAGAGGCGGCGCGTTCGAGGCCGGGGCGGGCGGCGTGGAGCCGGACGCGTTCGTCTGGTTCGGGTCCGTGCCCGAGCCGCCTCCCCCGCCGCCGCCATTGCCGTTGCCCTGGCCGGGCTTCGTCTCCGTCCCGGGTTGCTGCCCCGGCTGCTGCCCGGCCGGGATCGGGTTCGCCTGGCCGATGGAGAAGATCTGGTAGACGAGCGCCACCGCGACCTGCTCGGCGGCCCGCTCGGCCGGGGTCTGCAGCGTGACCGAGACCTGGCCGGTCGGCGTCACGGTCGTGACCTCGCCGGCCTGGCTGATCGTGGCGAGCACCCGGCCGTCCGGCGCGATGAGCTGGAAGCGGCCCGTCTCACCGCTCGCCTCGCGCACGACCGCGAACTTCGTGGTCCCGTTATTCGCGTCCACGTCGGCCGTGACGAGGGTGCCCCGGATGCCCATGGTGGCGACGGGGGTGGCGACCCTCATGTCGCCCGTCTTCGCGACCTGGCCGGCCAGGAAGGACACGGAACCCTGCACGATGTTGAGCAGCGCCGAGTTCCCGTTGCCGCCGGCCTGGTAGACGAGCTCGTTCAGCACCATCCGGGCATTGGCCGCGAGGTTGAAGGACGCCCCGTCGATGAAGGTGATGCCGAGGGACGAGGACCGGTCGGTCTGGACCGTGTCGCCCTTGAAGACGAAATCGCCCTGGTTCAGCACCACCGGGGTGCCGTTGCGGATGGCGGTCGCCTGGCCGGTCACGGTCTCGACTCGGCCGATCGGCGCGGGAGCGGGAGCGGGAGCGGCCTGGGCGTACCGGATCCCCTCGCCTCCGATCGCCATGGCGGCGATCACGTCCGCGCCGAGGTTCGCGCCCTCCGGTGAGCGCAAACCTGCCGGGTGGCCGTTCCGGAAATAGCCGTGCACCGTGAAGACGGTATCCTCGTCCGCGATGACGAGGTCGGAGCCGACCTTCCGGTACTCGCCTTGGAACATCAGGTGCGCGTTCGGCACCATGATCGGGCCGTCGGAGGCCGCGTCGACCTCAATTCGGGCGGCGAGGGAGGGCGACGAGGCGAACGTCTCGCCGCCGCGGGAAAGAGCGAGCTCGTCCGTCAGCACAGCACAGCCCTCCTGGGCCAGGCGGCGGGGACGCGGCCCGTCTTCCGCGTCGTCCCCCTATGGTCGCCATCCAGCCCTGACCCGAGATCGGCGAGAAATCGCCTCCGGACCGGGAACCTGGGGTGAGATGTGCCGTTATATACGATTTTTTAAGGTCTCGTCACCTGTCCAGCACGGGTGAACGCGCAGTTTCCTGCCGCGAATTCCCCGGCCAAGCTTAATTCGGCGCGCCCATGGCCTGGAACCGGTCACCCGGCTCGTAACGGCTAAGCTTCGTTTCGGAGGATCCGGCGGATCACCTTGCCGGTGGCGGTCATCGGCAAGTCGCGCCGGAAGGAGATCTCACGCGGATATTCGTGGGCGGAGAGCCTGTCGCGCACGAAAACCTGGATCTCCGTCGCGAGGGCGTCGGTGGGCTCGTATCCGGCCTTGGTCACGACGAAGGCCTTGACGATCTCCGTGCGGAGCGGGTCAGGCTTCCCGACCGCGGCCGCGAGCGCCACGGCCGGGTGCCGCAGCAGGCAATCCTCGATCTCGCCCGGCCCGATCCTGGAGCCGGAGGAGGTGATCACGTCGTCGTCCGGGCCGACGAAGGAGATGAAGCCGTCCGCGTCCCGGACGGCCTGGTCGCCGGTCAGCATCCAGGGGCCGTGGAACTTCGCCCGCGTGCCGGCCTCGTCCTTCCAATAGCCGAGGAACATGACGGGGTCCGGCCGCCGGACGGCGATCTGCCCTGTCTCTCCCGGCTCGCATTCCGACCCGTCCGGCCGGAGGATGCCGACGACGTGCCCCGGCACGGGCTTCCCGGTCGCACCCGGCCGGATGCTGCCGAGGGCCGAGGCCGTGCCGATCACGAGGTTGCACTCCGTCTGCCCGTACGCCTCGTCGACGGGGACGCCGAGCGCCTCGCGTCCCCAGGCGGCCGTTTCGGCGCCGAGAGCCTCGCCGGCCGAGCAGACGGACCGCAGGTCGAAGCCGTACCGCTCCCGGGGCCGCGGGACGTCGCGCAGCATGCGGAGGGCCGTCGGCGGGATGAAGGCGTTGCGGACGGACAGGTCCGCGAGGAGCGCGAAGGCGGCCTCCGGATCGAACTTGTCGAACTTGCGGGCCACCACCGTCACCCCGTAGCGGAGGCTCGGCAGGAGGCCGTTGAGGAGGCCGCCGGCCCAGGCCCAATCGGCCGGCGTCCAGAAACGGTCACCCGGTCGCGGGAAGAAGCCGTGCGGCAGCACGATGCCGGGCAGGTGGCCGATCAGCACCCGGTGCGCGTGGAGCGCTCCCTTCGGCGGGCCGGTGGTGCCGGAGGTGTAGATCATGAGCGCCGGATCGTCCGCGCCCGTCGGGACGGGGTCGAAGACGGGAGAGCTCGCCGCGATCACGTCCTGAAACCCTTCCGCCGGCCCGTCGGGGCCGTGGATGGACAGAACGGTCTCGAGCTCCGGCAGGGCGGAGCGGATGGCGGCGAGCTTGGCGCAGCCCGCCGACCCGGTCACCAGAGCGCGCGCCCCGGAATCGCGGAGCCGGTACAGCAGCGCCTCCGTGCCGAACACGGAGGCGAGCGGCAGGGCGACCGCACCGAGCTTGAAGATCGCCGCATGCGCGACCGGCACGGCCACGCCCTGCTGGAGCAGCACGGCGACGCGGTCGCCGGGGCCGATCCCGCGCGCCCGGAGCGCGTTCGCGAGACGGTTCGAGCG
>CALMTJ010000169.1:372-2500 GCA_937872715.1 uncultured Methylobacteriaceae bacterium | reverse complement strand
CCTCAGCTCCCTGGAGGGGGCGGCGCCGCCCCCCTTCGCCGAAGCCGGCCCGGCTCTCGACCGCCTCGCCGCCGCGCTCGCGAGCCTGGACGATGCCACCCGGGCGTGGAGGCGGCGGCCGCCTCGCTCCTCGCCGCCTGCGCGGCCTGCCCGGCCCTAACCCGGCGGGCCGACCAGCGGCATCGTGTCCAGCGCGTTCCGCATCGCCGCGCCGGAGGCCGTGTTGTCGAAGATGCACCAGGTCTCGGCCGTCCGGGCCGCGAGGCGGGCCGCGAGAGCCTGGAGGAAGGGCGGCCCGTAGGGCGAGTGATACGTCCGGGGCGAGCCGTGCAGGCGGATGTAGACGAAGTCGGGCCAGCCGCCGGGTTCGGCGGCTTCCGGCACCGGGGCGGGGTCGGCGGCGACGCGGGCGACCGCGTGGTCGCGCATCAGCCTGTCCGCCTCCGGCCCGAACCAGGTCGGGTGGCGCGGCTCGCAGGCGAGCGGGACGGCCGTCCGGGCCCGGAGGGTGCGGAAGAACGCGTCGGCCAAGCCGGCGTCGAAGAGGAGGGACGGCGGCAGCTGGACCAGGAGCGCCCCGAGCTTCGGGCCGAGCGCTCCGGTCTCGCCGAGGAAGCGGTCGAGCGCGTCCTCCGTGCCGGCGAGGCGGCGCTCGTGCGTGATCCCCTTCGGCAGCTTGGCGGAGAAGCGGAACCCGTCCGGCACGCTCCCGGCCCAGCGCCCGTAGGTGCCCGGCCGGTGCGGCCGGTAGAAGCTCGTGTTGATCTCGGCCGCACCGAGCCGGGCGGCGTAGCGGGAGAGGCCCGAACCCTCGGCCGGAAAGGATGCGGCCGTGTCGCGGGGGATCGACCAGCCTGCCGTGCCGAGGCGGAGCGGGGGTCTCGTCACGGGCGCTCGCGTCCGTCCAGCCGGGAAGCCCGCGTGACAAAGGCCGCCCCTTGCGGAGCGGCCTCGTTCGACGGGACGGTGACGGTCAGGTCATCGGGTAGGAGCGGACCCGGCTTCGGGCCGAATCGCCGCCGAGGGGATTTCTGCCGGTCGGGTTGGCGGACATGCCGCCCGTGCCGAGACCCGTCGTGGTGGAGGCCGCGGCCCCGACCGCGTCGGACGACATCGCGCCCGTGGTGCCGGGCGCGTAATCGCCGCCTCCGGCATATCGGCCGGTCCAGCCCTCCTTGCGCCACGCCGATTCACGGCCGCCCATCTCGATCGTGCCCTCGTCGTCCAGGATGTCCGTCACCTTGGCGGCGAGGTCGCTCTCCGCCCGCACCGTGACGAGCGTGCCGCCGCGGCTGATGCCCTCCGCGTAGCCATGCGCGTGGCTCTCGTCCACGCCCGCTCCGGTCAGCGCGCCGATGACGCCGCCGGTCGCCGCGCCCGCGCCCGCGCCGACGAGCGTCGAGGCGAGCCAGCCCGCCGCCACCACCGGGCCGACGCCCGGTATGGCCAGCATGCCGAGACCGGCCAGGAGACCCGCTCCGCCGCCGAGCATCGTGCCCAGGCTGGCGCCCGTGCCGGTTCCGGTCTCGGTCCCGTCACCGGCCTTCGTCGTGGTGCCGGACGCGGCCGTGTGGCGGTCGCGCTGGCTCGCATCGTTCGACACGATGGAGATCGCCGAATGCGGGACGCCGGCCGCCTCCAGCTTGCCGACGGCCTCCGACGCGTCGTCGTAGCGATCGAACATCGCCGTGATGGTCTGGGTTGCCATGGTTCGTGGTTCCTGTCCGTGAGATGTCGGGTGGCTGAACGGCGGCCTACTGGGCCGCGATGTTGCCCTTGTAGTCGAAGCCGACCGTGACGCTGCGGCCGTCCTGCATGGCTTTGCCGCGCCAGATGCCCTGGTCGTCCTTCGCGAGGCCGGTGACGTTCATCAGGCCCGCGCCCTCGAGGCGGGACCTGGCCTGGCCTTCCGTGAAGCTGTTCGAGCCTTTCTCCAGCGCGGAGGGGGCGACCATCTGCGCCTTGCCGGACATGTTCACGCTCGACGGCGCGTTGCCCTGCCGATTCACGGCCGGGTTGGACGAGCCGGTGACCGTGCCGCTTCCGGGAGAGGCGGGCGCCGCCGTTTGCGCGAGGGCAGGGGCGGCGAACAGGCCGGCCGCGCAGGTGAGAGCGGTGAGAATACGCA
>CALMTJ010000169.1:0-362 GCA_937872715.1 uncultured Methylobacteriaceae bacterium | reverse complement strand
TCCTCGTGAGCAGTGCGGATCGCCTTTCCGGTAGGCAATCTGCTTAAGAGGCAGGCTAACGTCAGCCCGGGCGGTACGTTCCGCCCGCGGCCGATCCGTGGGCGCGCTACCTCCGCGGCGGCTGCGTCGGCCGGAGGCCGCCCTGGCGGGCGATCATCCAGCCCGGATATTCGCGCGGGAGGGCGCTCGCGGCGTCGAGCGTCGCGAGGTCGTCCGGGGTAAGAGCCACGTCGACGGCGCCGAGATTGTCGGCGAGCTGGTCCGGCCGCTTGGCGCCGATGATGACGGTCGTGACGACAGGCTGGTGCAGCAGCCAGGCGAGCGCCGCCTGCGGCACCGTGCAGCCCCGCGCGGCCGCGACG
>CALMTJ010000168.1:244-2219 GCA_937872715.1 uncultured Methylobacteriaceae bacterium | reverse complement strand
CTCGTGGGCCGGGTCGGGCACGACTCCGTCGCCCGCCATCGCGTCCTCCGGCCTCACCGTCTCCAATCTCACCGTCGCGGCGAGCCTGCTCGCGGACCTGGCGAAGGAATAGGGCGCCCCGGCGGACCGGATCGCTCGCGCCGTCGGATCAGTAATTGTACGCCCGCTCGCCGTGATCGGCGAGGTCGAGGCCTTCGCGCTCCTCCTCCGTCGTGACCCGGAGACCGATGATCACGTCCACGACCTTGTAGAGGATCGCGGAGCCGATGCCGGACCAGAGCAGCGTGACGATCACGGCCTTGACCTGGATCCAGACCTGCGCGCCCATGCTGTAATCGCCGGGCGAGAGCGAGCCCGGATTCGCGGCGTAATCCGCGATCCCGGTGCCGCCGAGCGAGGGCGAGACCAGGATGCCGGTCGCGATCGCGCCCACGATGCCGCCGATGCAATGGACGCCGAACACGTCCAGCGAATCGTCGTAGCCGAAGGCGTTCTTCACGCCCGAGCAGAACGAATAGCAGACCGCGCCCACTACGAGGCCGAGCAGGATGGAGCCCATCGGGCCGGCGAAGCCGGAAGCGGGCGTGACCGCCACCAAGCCCGCGACCGCGCCCGACACCATGCCGAGGAGCGACGGCTTGCCCTTGCCGGCCCATTCCACGACCAGCCAGGCCATGGCGGCCGCGCAGGTCGCCACGAAGGTGTTGATCATGGCGAGCGCCGTGCTGCCGTTGGCCTCGAGATTCGAGCCCGCGTTGAAGCCGAACCAGCCGACCCAGAGCAGCGCGGCGCCGACCATGCTCATGGTCAGCGAGTGGGGAGCGAGAAGGTCGCGCCCGTAGCCGACGCGCTTGCCGAGCAGCAGGCATCCCACGAACCCGGCGATGCCGGCATTGATGTGAACGACCGTGCCGCCCGCGAAGTCGAGCGCCTTCCATTGGAAGAGCATCCCGGCATCGGCATTGACCGCGTCGAGCCCGGCCCGGGCGGCGGCCTTGCCGCCCGGAGCGGCGGCGGCAAGCGCCCTCGCGGCGTCGGCGACCGCGTCGGGGCCGGCCCAGTACCAGACCATGTGGGCCATCGGGAAATAGACGATCGTGACCCACAGGAACACGAAGAGCAGCAGCGCCGAGAACTTCATCCGCTCGGCGAAGGCTCCGACGATCAGCGCGGGCGTGATCATCGCGAAGGTCATCTGGAAGGCGATGTAGGCGTATTCCGGGATGACGACGCCGTTGGAGAAGGTCCCGACCGTGGAATCGGGGGTGACGCCCTTCAGGAAGGCCTTGGACAGCCCGCCGATATAGGGGGTGAGCCCGCCGCCGTTGGTGAAGGCCAGGGAATAGCCGTAGATCACCCAGATCAGCCCGACCATGCAGACGATGGCGAAGACCTGCGTCAGGATGGACAGCATGTTCTTGGTGCGGACGAGCCCGCCGTAGAAGAGCGCGAGGCCCGGCACGGACATCATCAGGACGAGAAGGCTCGAGACCAGCATCCAGGCCGTGTCGCCCTTGTTGGGGACGGGCACGCCCGCGGCCGCCGCGACCGTCGGCGTCTGCGGGGGGGGTGTCTGGGCGAAGGCCGGCAGGGCGACGAGGCCGAGCGCGAGGCCGAGCCCGAGATATCTCGCGAACCTAGTCCTCGAGGTCATGAAGGCTGCTCCGGACGGAACGGGAAGGTTGGGCTCAGAGGGCATCGTTGTCGGTCTCGCCGGTCCGTATCCGGACCGCCTGCTCGATCGGCATCACGAAGATCTTGCCGTCGCCGATCTGGCCGGTGCGGGCCGCGGCCGCGATGGCGTCGATCGCCTGCGTGACGTAATCGGAGGACACGGCGACCTCGATCTTCAGCTTCGGCAGGAAGCTCACGGCGTATTCGGCGCCGCGATAGATCTCGGTATGCCCCTTCTGGCGTCCGTAGCCCTTGACCTCCGTGACGGTGAGCCCGTGCACGCCGATCCCGGTCAAGGCGT
>CALMTJ010000168.1:0-234 GCA_937872715.1 uncultured Methylobacteriaceae bacterium | reverse complement strand
ATTTTCATGATCTCGTCCCGCTTGTCCGGCTTGGCGCCGGAACGTGAGAGCCCGCCGGCATGCCGGGAGCGCGGCCCGATCAAACAAGGCCCGTGCCAATGACGCGGATGCTTCAGCCCGCATGTGAGGCGTTAGCCGGCGCACGCCATCCCATGCGCAGCGGCAAGGCAGCCCGGCAGGTCCGAAATCTGCCCAAAACTATTCCGAATGACTAAATCAGAGGCAGTTTCGCGA
>CALMTJ010000167.1 GCA_937872715.1 uncultured Methylobacteriaceae bacterium | reverse complement strand
CGCCCTCCGTCCTCCCGCTCCTCTGCCTCGCGGCCGCGTGTCTCGCCGGGGGAAGCGCGGGCGCACAGAGCGGCCGGGCGGCGGCGCGGAAACCGGCCGCGCCCGCGGAAGCGCCCGGCGGCGGGCAGGCGACGCTGGTCGCGACCTTCAACGATTGGAGCGCCTACACGGCCCAGACCGGGCGGGCGAAGATCTGCTACGCGCTGTCCCTCCCGAAGAGCCGCTCGCCGGCCAACCTGAAGGATACGCCCGCCTACCTGTTCGTGTCCTTCCGGCCGGCGGAGAACGTGAAGAACGAGGTCGCGACCGTGCTGGGCTTCGCCACCAAGGACAACGCCGCCGCCGAGGCGACGATCGGCCCGAAGAGCTACGCGCTCGTCACCAAGGCCCAGAACGCCTGGATCAAGAACCCGGCCGAGGAGGCGCAGGCCATCTCCACCATGGAGAAGGGGCAGGCGATCGTCGTGTCCGCGACCTCCGCACGCGGCAACAAGACCGGCGACCGCTACTCCCTGGCAGGCTTCGCCCAGGCGCTGGAGCGGGCGAAGAAGGAATGCCCGTAGCGGACGGGCGCTCGTCCGGCGGGACCTCGTCGGAATGGCATGAGGCCGGTGCGCCTAGCGTCGGCGAAGAGAACCCGGCGTGACTGCCCATTTGAGTAGTTTTGAGCCACCTGGTCCGGGTTATTATGATCGTCGGTATTCCGGCGACAGGGGGTGGTGTCTATGGCGAAGGAACCCGACAGGAGTAAGTGGGTCTCGCCCGACAGGTATTCCGAATGGGCGGAGACGGGCCGTAAGTACACCAAGATGATGCTGAAAGGCGGACCTGCCAACCAGGGCTTCCACCCGGTCTCGTTCGTCAGAGTCGGCTGGAGCAG
Organism: uncultured Methylobacteriaceae bacterium; assembly: GCA_937872715.1. GTDB lineage: Bacteria > Pseudomonadota > Alphaproteobacteria > Rhizobiales > Beijerinckiaceae > Enterovirga. The sequence goes on along the minus strand of CALMTJ010000167.1, from coordinate 4,925 downwards.
GCTTTTCCTGACCGACGTTCCTGAGAACTCTCCCACATCGTCGGGCGTCGCGGAAGCGGCGCAGGTCTATGACTACGCATTGAAGATCGAGACCGGAAACTGCACGGAGCATGCTTCGGTCGCCTTCACGTATCTGTACCGTCTCGGGATCAGGCCTCTCGTGATGCTGGGCTACAGCAAGGGTCGGCTACAGGACAATCATATGGTGCTGGCGGTCGGGCTGGATGTAAGTCGGCCGAATTTCACGGTCGGTGATATGCGGAAAACCGACGCGGCGTCGAAATATGCTGCCTCGGATCAAAGCTGGATCTGCGATCCGTGGAAGAACATCACCTACAGGGCTATCGAGAAGTTCTGGGATCACGAGCCGCAAGCGACCGGAAAACTGGAGATGCAAGCTTACGCCATCTGATCTGACCGGTCTCCCCGGACAACGACGACGGGCAGGTCTCGCCCTCCCTTGACCTCGCCGCCCGCCGGGCGGATACGCGGCGGCGGGAGACCCCTCCCCACCGAGGGGCGCCCATCTGAAAGGATGGATCATGATCGGCAAACCTGCCGCGCGTCCGCGCGTGCCCCGGTTCTCGTCCGGCCCTTGCGCGAAGCGTCCCGGCTGGAGCCTCGACGCACTCGGGGGCGCCTCGCTCGGCCGCTCCCATCGGGCGAAGGCCGGCAAGAACAAGCTCAAGGACGCGATCGACGGCACCCGCGAGGTGCTGCAGGTCCCGGCGGAATACCGCATCGGCATCGTTCCGGCCTCCGATACGGGCGCGGTCGAGATGGCCATGTGGTCGCTGCTCGGCCCGCGTCCCGTCGACATGCTGGCCTGGGAGAGCTTCGGCGAGGGCTGGGTCACCGATGCCGTGAAGCAGCTCAGGCTGGATGCCCGCATCGTCAAGGCCGGCTACGGCGAGCTCCCGGACCTGTCGGCCGTCGATACGAAGACCCGGGACGTCGTGTTCACCTGGAACGGCACGACCTCCGGCGTCCGCGTGCCCGACGCGGAGTGGATCGCGGCCGACCGCGAGGGGCTCACGATCTGCGACGCGACCTCGGCGGCGTTCTCGCAGCGGCTCGACTGGCCGAAGCTCGATGTCGTCACCTTCTCCTGGCAGAAGGCGCTCGGCGGCGAGGCGGCGCACGGCATGCTGGTCCTGTCGCCACGCGCCGTCGCCCGGCTCGAGAGCCACGTCCCGGCCTGGCCGCTGCCGAAGATCTTCCGCATGACGAGCGGCGGCAAGCTTATCGAAGGCATCTTCCAGGGCGAGACGATCAACACGCCCTCCATGCTCTGCGTCGAGGATTACCTCGATGCGCTTGCCTGGGCGAAGCGGGCCGGCGGCCTTGAGGGTCTGATCGCACGGTCGGACGCGAACGCCGGCGCGCTGCTCGGCTGGGTCGAGCGGACGCCGTGGGTCGCGAACCTCGCCCGGGACCCGGCGACGGCCTCCAACACCAGCGTGTGCCTGACCATTGCCGACCCGGACGTGACGGCGAAGGGACCTGAGGCGGTCGCGGCCTTCGCCAAGGGGAGCGCCGCCCGGCGCGAGACGGAAGGCGTCGCGCTCGATATCGGCGCCTACCGCGACGCGCCGGCCGGGCTGCGCATCTGGTGCGGCGCCACGGTGGAATCGTCCGACGTGGAGGCGCTCCTGCCCTGGCTCGACTGGGCCTACGAGGCCGAGAAGGCGAAGCTCCTGCCCAGGGCGGCCTGACGGCCGTGGCCGGCGGCCTCGGCACGGACGCGTTCGAGCCGCAGAACGATCTCGAGATCGAGCTGGTGCGGGCGACGCACGAGCCCGCCTTCCGGGACGCGTTTCTCCGGCAATTGCTCGATTCGGAGGTGTTCCTGGCACTGCTGCCCGAAGGCCCGATCGAACTCGGCCCGGACGGACAGCCAGCAATGTCGCCGGACATGAAGCTCCAGCTCGGCGCGGTGGAACGGGACGGCCGGCGCCTGTTCCCGTTCTTCTCGGCCGCGATCCGGGCGCAGGCGCACTATCGGCAGGACCATTTCATCGCGACGGACAAGGTCCGCGACCTGTTCCTGCGCCATCCGGACACGGAATTCGTCCTGAACCCGAGTTCGGATTACAGCCTCAGCCTCTCGCGCCGCGACGTCGACGGGCTGCTGAGGGGCGGTCTCACCGCGCATTAGACGACGTTCGGTCCCGAACCCTCCTCATCCCGAGGTTCCCCACGAAGCCGGCCTCGAAGAACGCATTCACGGGTCGTGCGTGCTTCGAGGCCCAGCTTCGCCGGCCACCTCGGCATGAGGAGATCGGGTCCGACCCACCTCGAGGACACTCATGCCCACTCCCCGCGTTCTCATCTCCGACGCTCTTTCCGACGCGGCGGTCGGCATCTTCCGCGACAGAGGCCTCTCCGTCGATTTCGAGCCCGATCTCGGGAAGGACAAGGACCGGCTCGCCTCCGTGATCGGCGGCTATGACGGTCTCGCGATCCGGTCCGCCACCAAGGTGACGACGAAGATCCTGGACAGGGCGGGCCAGCTGAAGGTGATCGGCCGGGCCGGGATCGGCGTCGATAACGTCGAGATCCCGGCCGCGACGGCCCGGGGCGTGATCGTCATGAACACGCCCTTCGGCAACTCGATCACCACCGCCGAGCACGCGATCGCGATGATGTTCGCCCTCGCGCGCGAGATCCCGGCCGCCGACGCCTCCACCCAGGCCGGCCGCTGGGAGAAGAACCGCTTCATGGGCGTCGAGATCACCGGCAAGACCCTCGGCGTGATCGGCTGCGGGAATATCGGCGCGATCGTGGTGGACCGGGCGATCGGCCTCCACATGCGGGTGGTCGCCTTCGACCCGTTCCTCTCGCCGGAGCGGGCGGTCGCGCTCGGCGTGGAGAAGGTCGAGCTGGACGAGCTGCTCCACCGGGCGGATTTCATCACGCTTCACACCCCGCTCACGGACAAGACCCGCAACATCCTGTCGGCCGAGAACCTCGCCCGGACGAAGCGCGGCGTCCGCATCGTCAATTGCGCGCGCGGCGGCCTCGTGGACGAGGCGGCCCTGCGGGCGGCGCTCGATTCCGGGCAGGTGGCGGGCGCCGCCTTCGACGTGTTCTCGGCAGAGCCCGCGACCGCCAACGTCCTCTTCGGCCACCCGCACGTCGTGTGCACGCCCCATCTCGGGGCCGCGACGTCGGAGGCGCAGGAGAACGTGGCGCTCCAGATCGCCGAGCAGATGTCGGATTACCTGCTGAAGGGCGCGATCTCGAACGCGGTCAACTTCCCGTCCATCACGGCCGAGGAGGCGCCGCGGCTGCGGCCCTTCATCCAGCTCGCTGAGAAGCTCGGCTCCTTCGCGGGCCAGCTCACCGAGACGGGGCTCCGGACGATCCGGATCACCTTCGAGGGCGAGGTGGCCGGGATGAAGACGCGGGCGCTGACGAGCGCGGCCGTCGCCGGCCTGCTCCGGCCGATGCTGGCCGACGTGAACGTCGTGTCCGCGCCCTCCGTCGCGAAGGAGCGCGGGATCGTCGTCGAGGAGACCATCCGCGAGGCGGACGGCGACTACGATTCCCTCGTCACCGTCACGGTCACCACCGAGACGCAGGAGCGATCCGTCTCCGGCACGGTCTTCGCGGACGGCAAGCCCCGCATCGTCGACGTGAAGGGCCTGAAGATCGAGGCCGAGTTCGCCCCGTCCATGATCTACGTGTCGAACGAGGACAAGCCGGGCTTCGTCGGCCGCTTCGCCACCACGCTCGGGGATGCGGGCGTGAACATCGCCACTTTCGCGCTCGGCCGCGATGTCCCCGGCGGCTCCGCCATCGCGCTCGTCCAGGTCGACGGCGCGGTCCCGGCCGCCGTGCTGTCCGGCATCCAGAGCATCCCGGGCGTGAAGCAGGCAAAGGCGCTGGCGTTTTGACGCGCGGTATTCGGGCCGCTAGCACGAACGCCGAGGCGGAGCGGAGAACGCATATGGGACGGTATGTCGTCATCCGGGCTGCCTGGGACGAGGATGCCCATGTCTGGTTCGTCGAGAGCTCGGATATTCGGGGCCTCGTCACCGAGGCGGAGAGTCTGGAAGGTCTGAGGGCGAAGCTGCCCGCGATCGTCCAGGACCTTCTGGCCGAAGACGGCGATCGGCCGGACGAGATCGAGATCGACCTGATCGCCAGGGCTCACGATCGCATCCGTCTGGCGGCCTGACCGGCTGCCTGTGAACGATCTCGCGCCGGCCGTTCGAGTTCTGCTCGCGGCGGCCGGTTTCGCCCTCGCGCGTCACGGTCGCGGGGACCACGACATCTGGCGTCACGCCGAGCGGCGCGTGTCGGTCGTCGTGGACGGAAGGATCAAGTCGCGCCATACGGCGAACGGCATCCTGAAGCAGGCCGGCCTGCCGAAAGCCTTCTGACCGCCGGCGCCTGCCCGCCTCTCTCCCCTCCGGCCCGATTTGCTCCTCCTCGCCATCGTCTTCCTGGCCTTCGTCAGCCTCGGGATTCCGGATGGCGTGCTCGGGGTCGCCTGGCCGTCCATCCGGGACGCCTACGGCCTGTCGCAGGCCTCCTACGGGCTGATCGTCGTCGGGGCCGGGCCGGGCTATTTCCTGTCGGGGCTGGCGGCCGGGGACGTGCTGACGCGGCTCGGCCTCGGCCGGACCCTGGTCGCCAGCACGGCGCTCGTCGCGGCCGGGCTCGGCGCGGTCGGGTCGGGCCTGCCCTGGCCCTGGCCGATCCTGGCGCTCGGCGTGGTCGGGCTCGGCTCGGGCACCATCGATGCCGGTATCAACGCCTTCTCGTCGGCGCGGCTCAGCGCCCGGCAGCTGAACTGGCTGCACGCGAGCCACAGCCTGGGCGCCGCGACCGGGCCGGCGATCATGACCTATGCGCTGACGACCGGCTCCGGCTGGCAGACCGGATACCGGATCATCGCCGCCATCATGGGGGGGATG
>CALMTJ010000166.1:329-4289 GCA_937872715.1 uncultured Methylobacteriaceae bacterium | reverse complement strand
AGTCGGCCTGGGTGCGCTTGTATAGCAGAGCCACAAGGTCGGCGATCAACTGCCGCTGGTCGATGCGTTCGCCCTTCTTGAGGGCGAAGGTCATCGCGGTATAGGTCTCGACCGAACCGATACCGTATATGCAGGACACGGACGCCACGATGACCACATCGTCCCGCTCCAGCAGCGCCCGCGTCGCCGAGTGGCGCATGCGGTCGATCTGCTCGTTGATGGACGAGTCCTTCTCGATGTAAACGTCCGTGCGGGGGACGTAGGCCTCCGGCTGGTAGTAATCGTAATAGGATACGAAGTACTCGACGGCGTTGTCAGGAAAGAACGACTTGAACTCGCCGTAGAGCTGGGCCGCGAGCGTCTTGTTCGGCGCCAGGATGAGGGCCGGGCGGTTCGTCTGCGCGATGACCTGCGCCATCGTGTAGGTCTTGCCCGAGCCGGTGACGCCGAGCAGCACCTGGTCGCGCTCCTGCTCCCGCACGCCGGCGACGAGCTCGGCGATGGCGTTGGGCTGGTCGCCGGCCGGCTGGTACTCCGCCACGAGCTTGAACTCGATCCCGCCCTCCGACTTCTCCGGCCGGGCCGGGCGGTGCGGGATCCATTGCTTGCCGTTCTTGAAGAGCGGGTTGCCGCTCTCCAGCAGCGCGGACAACGCCGCCACGGTGGCCGACACGCCGGAGGTCGGCGTGCCGATATCGGCGGCAGCGCCCAACTCTCCCGCAAGGGGAGAGGCGGGCCGCGCTCCCAGTCCCAGGCTCTCCGCCAGCGCCGGGTCGACATCCTCGACCGTGCCCGCGTCGAACGCCGCCTGCGGCCTCTCGGCCAGGCCCTCCGAGGCGCGGCGCTCGCGCGCCACGGCCGGGCTGAGCAGCTCGGCCAAGTAGGTGTCGAGCGGCTTCAGCTCGGGCTTGGTGGTTTTCGGCGGCTTGCGGGCGCGTCCGGGCTTGCCGCCCGTCGCGGTCGCCTCGCTCTTGGAGGTTCTCGGCATGGCTCGAATATGGCCCGAGTCGAGCGGCGCCGGAAGGGGAGCGACGGCCCCGTCCTAAGAGCCCGTTTGGAAATCCCGTCCTCATGCTGAGGTGGCCGCCGCAGGCGGCCCTCGAAGCATGCACGACCGCTGTGCGTCCTTCGAGGCCGATCTCCGATCGGCACCTCAGGAGGAGGATGGTGGCGGATTGCCAAACGGCTTTCAGACCAGCACCTTGCGGTACACGACCTGATCGAACAGCTCGCCAAGGCGGTCGTAGACGGCACGCGCGGCCACGTTGTCGGGAGCCGTCATGCCGTAGACGCAGATCGCGCCGGCCGCGCGCGCCCGCTCGAACACCGCCTCGACCAGCGCCGTCCCGATTCCCCTCCCCCGGACGCCGTCGTGGGTGAACAGGTCCACCAGGAAGCACATGTCGCCGATCGTCCAGGTATGGCGGTGGAGGACGTATTGCGCCACGCCCAGGAGTTCGCCGTCACGGAACAGCCCGAGCGCGTGAACCGGCTCGGCGGGGTCCATCAGCCGGGCCCAGGTCGTCTCGGTCACGTTGGCCGGGTCTTCGCCGAAGAACGCGAGGTAGCCCGACCAGAGCGCCTCCCAAGCCCCGCGATCGGCGCCCGCCAGCGGACGGATGGCGTCGGGCATGAACCCCTCCGGTATTCCGGGTTCGACCCGCTATCTCGACCTTGCGCAGCCCGGAACTACCCATTTGGATAGTACCGGAGGCTCACGGCCCGTGCGAGGAACATCGTCGGACATAATCTCGGCCGGACGACGGAGGAACGCCATGGGCGGTGCGATAGGGCAGATCGGCAATACCGTCGGCGGCCTAGGCCGTTACGGCGCGCTCGCGAATTCCGGCGTGCACCTGAAGCTTACGGACGAGATGAAGAAGTTGATCGGAGACATCCTGTCGCATGGCGACGACCGGGCCGCGTTCAAAGCCATTCTCCTCGCGACGGTCGAGCACGTCAGCAAGAAACCGCATTTCAACTGCCAGCTCGAGATGAACGACCTCTGGATCAAGCTGACCAACCTGCGCGACGACATCGCCAAGGCGGATTCCGGCAAGAGCTCCGGTGGCGGTCTGGGCGGGTTCGGCGGACCGAGCGGTCTGGGCGGCTTCGGCGGCGCCGGCGGCGCCGTCGGGAGCGCCATGAGCTCTCTGCCCGTGTCGCTGTCGCCGGGGATCAATCTGGTGCTGGGCGACCTCCTGAAGGGTCTGAAGGGCAAGAAGCGGTAGCGCGCTCCGCTGTCGCCGGGACGTTCCGCGAAGCGCGCCGATCGTCCGCACGGACCGATGTCGTAGGGCTGACATCCGCCCGCGACGCCGTCGGGCACCCTTCCGATTCGGCTAACCATTTGGCCGTACTCTGCAGGGTGCATCCGACGAAGCGGACCTGTCAGGATATGGCTCAACCCGCCCCCACCCTCGAGCAGGAGCGCCTCTGCGCTCTCGACCGTTACGACGTCCTCGACACGCCGCGCGAGGAAGCCTTCGACCGGATCACGCGCCTCGTCCGCCGGATCCTGGACGTGCCCATCGCGACCGTGACGTTCCTGGACGCGCACCGGCAATGGTTCAAGTCGCGACAGGGCCTGGACGACGGCGAGACGGCGAGGGAGCTGGCGTTTTGCGACCACGCGATCCGGGCCGAGGCGCCCCTGATCGTGCCCGACACCATGCTCGACGAGCGGTTCGCCGACAGCTCGATGGTGACAGGCGGGCCCCGGATCCGCTTCTACGCGGGCGTGCCGCTTCGCACCTCCGACGGGCACAACATCGGCACGCTCTGCGCCATCGACACCAGGCCCCGCGAGTTCACGTCCGACCAGGTCGGGATCCTGACCGATCTCGCCCAGATGGCGATGGGCGAGCTGGAGCTGCGCCGCCTCGCGACCACGGATTGCCTGACCGGCGCCATGTCGCGCCGATCATTCCGTGAGGAGGGCGGCAGGGCCGTCTCCCTGGCGCTGCGGCACGGCCACAACCTCATCTGCCTCGCGCTCGACATCGACTATTTCAAGCACGTGAACGACACGCACGGCCATGGGGTCGGCGACCGGGTGCTGGCCGGGACGGCCGCACTCTGCCAGGAGCTGATCCGCAAGTCGGATCTCCTCGGACGCATCGGCGGCGAGGAGTTCGCGATCCTCCTGCCGCACACGCCCCGCAAGCCGGCGCTGCAGGTGGCCGAGAAGCTGCGGGCGGCGATCGCGAACCAGCGCTTCGAGGTCGGGAACGTGACGGTGCGCATCACGGCGAGCCTGGGCGTCGCCGCGCTCGACCGCTCCCTCCCGGATATCGACGCGCTGCTCGGTCGCGCGGACAGCGCCCTCTACGCCGCCAAGGCGGCCGGCCGGAACCAGGTGATCGCCTACCAGCCGGCCGAGCCCGAGAAGGCGACCGTGCGCCGCCGCGTGCTCAAGGCGGGACGGATCAGCTTCAACAACCGGCAATCCTCCATCGATTGCACCGTCCGCAGCCTGTCCGAGACCGGGGCCGGGCTGGACGTCTTCACGTCGGCCGGCGTCCCGAAGACGTTCGAGCTCGTGATCGATTCCGACGCGTTCCTGCGCCCCTGCCAGGTGGTGGTGCAGACGGAGAAGCACGTCGAGGTGAAGTTCGTCTGACCGCCGGCGGGCCCTGTCCCTCGCCAACGCGGCGCGGGCTTACCCGCGGGCGGGATCGGCCGCCCCGGATGAGCCGACGCGGCTCCCCGCCGGCTCGTCCTGCCGGCGCCCGGCCACCACGACGAGGCGCCGGATCTCGCCGCGAAGATAGGCCTGGAGGAAGCGCTCGTAATCCCGGACGGACACGCAGCCGTTCGACTGGCCGTTCGGGCCCAGCATGAAGGTATGGGCGAGGAGCCCAGCCCGGCCGAACACGGCGGGGCTGCCGCCGACCGGACTCAGGCGAAGCGCCCGCACGCCGTGGAAGGGCGTCTCGCGCTCGGTGAGGTCGTAGGTGC
>CALMTJ010000166.1:0-319 GCA_937872715.1 uncultured Methylobacteriaceae bacterium | reverse complement strand
GTAGACCGCGATCCCGGCCTCGGCGGACGCGCCGGGCGACGGGGAGAGGCGGGGCGACGGCACGGATGCGAGCGGGCCGGGGTTCAGCGCCGCGTAGGCGGGCGCGGCCTCCGGCGCGATCCCGAACAATCTTTCGAGGAAGGACCTGTTGTCCTCCGGTTGCGCGGCGGCCTCCGCCTGCCGGGTTCGCCGCGACCTGTTGGCGGCGGAGGGCGCCGGGTCCCGCAGCTCGGCGGGCCTGGATACCGGGAGCGGCACGGCGGCGCTCCGGATCGGCTCGGCCGCCGGCGACGCGGCCGACGACGACGCGGCCACCGGC
>CALMTJ010000165.1:11966-12356 GCA_937872715.1 uncultured Methylobacteriaceae bacterium | reverse complement strand
GTCGAGGGGGATGCCCTTGCCGACCATCAGGCCCAAGGTCCGGTTGCGACTGGTGTCGCACAGCCCGGTAAGCAGCGTGTCGCCGACGCCCGCGAAGCTGGTGACGACGCTCTCGTCGTAGCCGAGGCCGGTCAGGATCGCGCGCAGCTCGCGCAGGACGAGCGTCGCCGCCATGTACACGGTGTTCTCCGACGGACCGGTCGAGCCGACGAGGCCGAGCGCGATCGCATAGACGTTCTTGAGTGCGGAGGCGACGTCGACCGCGTCGGCGCTGTCGGTGCGGTCGAAGACGATCGGGGCGTTGTGGAACAGGTCGATCACCCCCTCGCCGCATGATGCGCTGCCGCCCGAGGTCCGGCCCGACCATTCGCCGAGGAATAGCGGCCGCGC
>CALMTJ010000165.1:0-11956 GCA_937872715.1 uncultured Methylobacteriaceae bacterium | reverse complement strand
TAGCGGACGCGCGAAGGTCGGCCCCTTCAGCGCAACGTAGCGGACCTGCGGTGCAACTTGGCGGAACAGCTCGGCGAAGGTGAAATGCTCGTGGTGGAGTCCCTTCACCAGATTGACGACGAGCGCGTCCGGATGCGCCTCGGCGATGGTCCGCGCATAATCGTCCATGACGCGCGCCGGGAAGGCAAGGAACAGCGCATCGGCATCCGCCACGTCGGCAAAGTCGGTCGCCGTCGTCATGCCCGCGGGCAAATGCTGACCGGGGAAGTAGCGCGCGTTCTGGCCGGTCTCGCGGATCGTCGTCGCCTGTTCCACCGTTCGGCAGAGCATGACGACGTCGTGCCCCGCGCGCGCGAGCACCGCGCCGACGGCGGTGCCGAACGCGCCCGCGCCGAGCATCGCGACTCGGCTCATGCGACGCGGTTGGCGACGAGGTCGTCCACCACCGCCGGGTCGGCGAGCGTCGAGGTGTCGCCGAGCGCGCTCACGTCTCCCTAGGCGATCTTGCGCAGGATGCGGAGCATGATCTTGCCCGAGCGCGTCTTGGGCAGCCCCGGCGCGAACTGGATCGCATCGGGGCTGGCGATCGGGCCGATCTCGCGGCGGACCCAGTCTTTCAGCGCCTTGGCCAAGTCGGGTGTCGGCGCGATATCGCTGTTCAGCGTGACATAGGCGTAGATGCCTTGGCCCTTGATCTCGTGCGGCATGCCGACGACCGCGGCCTCGGCAACGTCGTGGTGGAGGACGAGCGCGCTCTCGACCTCGGCGGTGCCCATGCGGTGGCCCGAGACGTTGATCACGTCGTCGACCCGGCCGGTGATCCAGTAATACCCATCACCGTCCCGCCGGCATCCGTCTCCGGTGAAGTACTTACCCCCGTAGGCGGAGAAATACGTCTCGACGAAGCGCTTGTGGTCGCCGAACACGGTGCGCATCTGCCCGGGCCAGCTCTCCGCGATGACGAGGTTGCCCTCGCAGGCCCCCTCCAGCACGCGGCCCTCCGCATCGACCACCTGCGGCACGATGCCGAAGAACGGCCGGGTGGCGGAGCCGGGCTTCAGGGCGGTGGCGCCGGGCAAAGGCGCGATCATGATGCCGCCCGTCTCCGTCTGCCACCAGGTGTCGACGATCGGACAGCGGCCGTCGCCGACGACGAGGTGATACCATTCCCAGGCTTCGGGATTGATCGGCTCGCCGACGGAGCCCAGCAGCCGGAGCGAGGCCCGCGAGGTCCGCTTCACCGGACCGTCCCCGGCGCCCATCAGCGACCGGATGGCGGTCGGCGCCGTGTAGAAGATGTTGACCGCGTGCTTGTCCACCACCTCCCAGAAGCGGGAGATGGTCGGGTAGGTCGGGATGCCCTCGAACATCAGCGTCGTGGCGCCGTTGGCGAGCGGCCCGTAGACGATGTAGCTGTGGCCGGTCACCCAGCCGACATCGGCCGTGCACCAATAGACGTCGCCGTCGCGGTAGTCGAAGACGTAGCGGTGCGTCATCGACGCCCAGACGAGGTAGCCGGCGGTCGTGTGCAGCACGCCCTTCGGCTTCCCGGTCGAGCCCGACGTGTAGAGGATGAAGAGCGGATCCTCCGCCTTCATCGGCTCGGCCGGACACTCGTCCGTCACTTGGGCGGCGGCCTCGTGGTACCAGATGTCGCGGCCGGGCTGCATCGGCACGTCCGAGCCGGTGCGGCGCACCACGATCACGTGGTCGACATCGCCGGCCTTGGCGATCGCCGCGTCCACGTTCGTCTTCAGCGCGACCTTTCGGCCGCCCCGCAGCCCCTCGTCGGCCGTGATCACGGTTCTCGATCCGCAGCCCTCGATGCGGTCGGCTAGGGAATCGGGCGAGAAGCCGCCGAACACGATCGAATGCACCGCGCCGAGCCGTGCGCAGGCCAGCATCGCGTAGGCGGCCTCCGGGATCATCGGCATGTAGATCGTGACGGTCGAGCCCTTGGCGACGCCGCGGTTGCGCAGCACGTTCGCGAAGCGGCACACCTCCGAATGGAGCTGCCGGTAGGTGATGCGCTTGTGTTCGGACGGATCGTCCCCCTCCCAGATGAGAGCGACCTGGTCGCCCCGCTCGGCCAGGTGACGGTCGACGCAGTTGAAGGCGACGTTGGTGACGCCGTCCGGAAACCACCTGATGGACACGTCGCCGTCGAAAGACGCGTCCTTGGCGCGGCTATACGGCGTGAACCAGTCAATGCGGCCGCCGTGCTCGAACCAGAACGCCTCCGGGTCGCGGATGGAGGCCTCGTACATGGCCCGGTAGCCCGCATCGTCGAGGAGGGCCCGCCCGGCCCATTCGGCCGGAACCGGGTGGATCCCGGGCTGATGGACAACGTGTTCCATGGCGTCCTCCTGTCCCGGCGCGATCGGAATGCCGCGCTCTTTCGCGAGCCTTAGAGGCAGGCGGCGAGGCGGTGCAAGTCGACTTGCGTCGAGCGGGTGGCGCCGATCACGGGCGAAGTCGCGAGCGACGGGTTCCGGCCCCGGGAAGGGCGGCGCTACTCGGCCGCCTGGAGGACGCCGCGGCGGATCTGGTCCTCCTCGATCGATTCGAAGAGCGCCTTGAAATTACCCTCGCCGAACCCGTCGTCACCCTTGCGCTGGATGAACTCGAAGAAGATCGGCCCGATAGCGTTGGCCGAGAAGAGCTGCAGCAGGATCTTGGTGTAGCCGCCCTCGACGACGCCTTCTCCGTCCACCAGGATGCCGTTCCGCTCCATTCGGTCGAGCGGCTCGCCATGGCCCGGGACGCGCTTGTCGACCCGCTTGTAATAGATCGCGGGCGGCGGCGGCATGAACGAGACGCCGCGAGACCGGAGCGTCTCGATCGTCCGGTAGATTTCCCGGCAGCCGCAGGCGATGTGCTGGATGCCCTCGCCGTTATAGGCGTGCAGGTATTCCTCGATCTGTCCCTTGTCGCCGGCATCCTCGTTGATCGGGATGCGGATCTTGCCGTCCGGGGAGGTCAGCGCCTTCGAGAACAGTCCCGTCATCTTGCCTTCGATGTCGAAGTAGCGGATCTGCCGGAAATTGAAGATGCGCTCGTAGAACCCGGCCCAGACATCCATGCGGCCGCGCCGGACGTTGTGGGTGAGGTGGTCGAGGTAGAACAGCCCGTCGCCCTCCGGACGGGGGTCGCGCTCGCCCGTCCACGCGAACTCGGCCTCGTAGGCGGAGCCTTTCGGGCCGTAGATGTCGACGAAGTAGAGGAGCGAGCCGCCGATCCCCTTCACGGCCGGGACGTCCAGCGTCTTGTCGCCGTCCGCCGGGTCGGCCGGCTCCGCCCCCTGCGCGATCGCGCGCTCGTAGGCGTGCCTCGCATCCACAACCCGGAACGCCATGGAGGGCGCGCAGGGGCCGTGGGCGGCCACGAAGTTGAAGCCGTGCGTGCCGGGCTCCTCGTTCACGAGGTAGTTCACGTCGCCCTGGCGGTAGAGCGTGATCTTCTTCGTCCGGTGCGTCGCGACCGGCGAGAAGCCCATCGACCTGAACAGGCCGTGCAGCTCGGCCGGGTCCGGATGGGCGTATTCGACGAACTCGAAACCGTCAGTGCCCATCGGGTTGCGGGCGTCGATCGCCGGGGCCGGCGCATCGTGCGGAAAGGGTCCCATCGCTACCTCCTGGTTGACGAGGCGAGGAAAGCATGTCCTGCCCGCGATGTGCGTGCGATCTGCGCCGTGCTGACGGCGCCGGCCGCGCATGTCGTGCATCGGGAGCGGCTCTGGTGAACAACTCGGTCGCGCTCGATCCGTTCGACCTCGGCATCCTGGCCGCGCTGCAGGCGGATGGGCGGCTCACCAATGGCGAGCTCGCGGACAGGGTGAACCTGTCGGCCAGCCAATGCTCCCGCCGCCGGCTCAGGCTGGAGGAGCGGGGCGTCGTGCGATCCTACCGGGCGGAGCTCGATCCCGCGCTGCTCGGGCTCAGCGTCACCGTGTTCACCCGCGTCACGCTCGCGACCCATAGCGGCGACAATTCCCGCCGCTTCGCCGAGCTCGTCCGCGGCCTGCCCTGCGTGCTGGAAGCGCATGCGCTGACCGGCGACAGCGACTACCTCCTCAAGATGATCCTGCCGGACCTCCGCGCCCTGTCGGAGGTGGTCAACGGCTCGCTCCTGCCCCACGAAAGCGTGGCGAGCGTCCGCACCTCCGTGGTGCTGGACACGCTGAAGAGCGGCGCGCCGATGCCGCTGGACGGCGCGGCTTGAGCGGTTCGTCTCCATGGTGTAAGGTAATTTCCTTACTTCACCTCTGAGGAATCGTGATGCCGGTCATCGTCGAGGAGGTCAGCAAGATCACCGCCAAGGGGCAGACGACCGTCCCGAAATCCGTCCGGCAGGCTCTCGGGGTGGATGTGGGCGGCCGTATCGCCTTCGCCGTGGGTTCGGAGGGCGTGACGGTCCGGCGGGCGGACGCGGTCGGCGAGGATCCGGCCATCGGCAGCTTCCTGGCGTTCCTGGCCCGCGACATTCAGCGGCGGCCGGAGGGCGTGACGGCGCTGAACCCGGACCTCGCATCGAGGTTGGCCGAGCTCGCGGGCGAAGGCGAGGTCGATCCCCAGGAGCCGATCGAGGGCGACGTCGCCCTCCGATGATCGTCGGAGGATGGCACCTCTACGGTCATCCGCTCTTCCTCGACCAGCTCGAGCGCCTCGCGAAGGCCGTAGACGCATCACGAGGGGCGGGAGACCCGGACGAGGTCGGCCGCACGGCGAACTTCAAGCTGCTGGCCGCTCTGCGCAAGCTCGTCTTCGAGACGGTTCCGTCCGACCCGACGCGCCCGGAATACCGGTTGGGCGGCACGCTAGGCCCGGAGCGGACACATTGGTTCCGGGCCAAGTTCGGCGGCGGCCGCTTCCGGCTGTTCTTCCGATACGACACCCGCTCGCGGATCGTCATCTATGCCTGGGTCAACGACCGCGAGACGCTGCGGACCTACGGCTCGCGTTCGGATGCCTACGCGGTGTTCAGGCGGATGCTGGAGTCCGGAAACCCGCCTGACGATTGGCGCGACCTCCTCGAAGCCGCGAGCCTCGACGAGGCGAGCGATCGCCTGCGAAGGGACGAGGCGGAGCCCGCCGGGCGGGGACGAGGCGAGGACGCAGGCCCGGGCCGGAGGCGAAAGGGCCGGAGATGACGGCCATGGGGGCCGACCGGACGGATCACTCCGCGTCCGGCTGGCGGGACGGGTGCGCCGCCGCGAAGGCCGGGTGCGCCTCGGCGAGCGCTCCGGCCCGGAGGATGTTCGGATAGCCGTCGAGCGGCACGGCGAAGCGGCGGGCGGCGTAGAGCTGGGGGACGAGGTAGACGTCCGCGAGGCCGGGCTCCGGCCCGAAGCAGAAGCCCTCCGGGCCGATCAGCGCCTCGACCGCCGAGAACCCGTCCCCGATCCAGCGGGTGATCCAGGCCGCCACCGCCGGTTCGGAGGCGCCCAGTTCGCGGCGGAGATAGCCGAGCGGGCCGGAATTGTGGAGCGGGTGCATATCGCAGCCGATGATCGCCGCGACGGCCCGGACGCGAGCGCGTGATACCGGGTCGGCCGGAAGGAGCGGCGGCTCGGGGCGGGTCTCCTCCAGGTACTCGATGATGGCGGGAGATTGGATCAGCACCGTGCCGTCGTCCAGCCGTAGGCTCGGCACCCGGCCCTGCGGGTTCAGCGCCCGGTAGGCCGCGCCGAGCTGCTCGCCGCCGTTGCGCACGAGGTGGATCGCCTCCCGGTCGGGCGCGATTCCCTTCAGCGCGAGCGCGATGCGGAGGCGGTACGAGGAGGTCGACCGCCAGTAATCGAAGAGCGTCATCCCTCGATCTCGACCTCGATGCGGCCCTCCGCGACCCGGACCGGGAAGGTCTGCAGGTCGCGCGTCACGGGCGCGCCGCCCGCCTTGCCGGTCCGGATGGCGAACAGCCCGAAATGGGCCGGGCATTCGATGTAGCCCTCCACCACCGCGCCGCCCGAGAGGAGAGCGTTGCCGTGGGTACAGAGGTCGGACGTGGCGAAATAGCCGTCGTCGAGCCGGTACAGCGCGATCCGGCGTCCGCCGGCCTCCCGGCCGATCACCTCGCATCCGGCGAGGTCGGCGGTGTCCGCGACGTGGTGCCAGGTCATGAGAGGGCGGGAGCCGGCAGGATGGCGGCCCGGCACTCGCCGAAGCCGATCGGGACGCGGCCCGGCGCCTCGCACCGGGCCTGGAGGATCACCTCGTCCCCGTCCTCCAGGAAGCGGCGCTCCTCGCCGCTCGCCAGGCGGAGCGGCTCGCGGCCGCCGTTGGTCGTCTCGAGAAGGGAGCCGAACCCCGAGGCCTCCGGCGCCGAGATGGTGCCGGTGCCGATGAGGTCGCCCGGCCGGAGATTGCAGCCGCCGCTCGCGTGATGCGTCACGAGCTGCGCGGCCGTCCAGTACATGTGGCGCGAGCCGGAAACGGACACGGGCTGGGGTGGCACGCCCCCGTCCCGCATGCGCTTCGTCGAGAGGAGGACGGAGAGCGTCACGGCGAGCGCTCCCTCGCCGGCATCGATGGGGTCCGTCAGGTAGGGGAGAGGTGATGGATCGCCGTTCGGACGCGGCGCCGGGGCCGCCCGGAAGGGCGCCAGCGCCTCCGGCGTGACGATCCAGGGCGATACGGTGGAGGCGAAGTTCTTAGCCAGGAAGGGGCCGAGCGGCTGGTATTCCCAGGCCTGGATGTCGCGCGCCGACCAGTCGTTCAGCAGGCAGAAGCCCGCGATGTGGTCGGCCGCCCGGCCGATCGGGATCGGCTCGCCGAGCCCGTTCCCCGGTCCGATCCAGATGCCGAGCTCCAGCTCGTAATCGAGCCGCCGGCACGGGCCGAAGCCGGGCTCGGCGGCATCCGGCGGTTTCGTCTGCCCGTTCGGGCGCCGCACGGGCGACCCGGAGATCCCGACGGAGGAGCTGCGCCCGTGGTAGCCGATCGGCACCCATTTGTAGTTCGGCAGGAGCGGGTTGTCCGGCCGGAACTGCCTGCCGACATTGGTCGCGTGGTGGATGCCGACGTAGAAATCGGTGAAATCCCCGATCGCGACCGGCAGGTGGGGCGTGCAGGACGCCGCATCGACGAGGCATTGTTCGACGGCCGCGCGCTCGGTCGCGCCTTCCCGCAGCATCACCGAGAGGCGCGCCCGCAACGCCCGACGCGGCCCCGCGCCGAGCGCCAAGCTGGCGTTGAGCGTGCCGCTCGCGGCCTCCTCCGCGAACCGAGCCGCTTCGCCGTCGAGCAGACGGGCGGACGTCAGCGCCGCGATATCCACGATGCGGTCGCCGATCGCCACACCCGCGCGGGGCGGCCCGCCCGAGGCCGAGAACACCCCGAGCGGCAGGTTCTGGATCGGAAAATCCGGGTGGCCGTTCGCGGACGCCACCCAGGAGCGGAGCGACGGGTCGTGGGTGTCGTCGAGTTGGGTGGTCACTCTGCCTCTCCACTCCCCGCCATGGCCGTATCTGGTTCGGAACCCGACGGCCATCGATCCGTCTTGGCCGGGCTTGGCCCGGCCATCAACGCCGGTGCGGGATCGAGACCTCGACGGGCTTCCTCCCGGCAGCATCCTTCGTGGGTGGCCGGGCCAAGCCCGGCCAAGACGGACCGGCCGGTACCCAGGAGGTCTCGTTGCGAGATCTCGGCCATGGCGCCGAATGGCGGTCAGGGCCGCGTCGGGTCGAAATGCCTGGTCAGCGTCTTTCCGTAATCGGCGTAATCGGTCTGGAAGGCGGGGCTCTCCGCCGCGAAGCGGGTGACCTTCTGCGGGAAACGCGTCTCGAACATGAAGGCCAGCGTGCCTTCGAGCTTGTGCGGCTTCAGCTCCGCGTTCGACGCCTTCTCGAACGCGTCCCGGTCCGGCCCGTGCGGCAGCATGGTGTTGTGCAGCGACACGCCGCCCGGCGCGAAGCCGCCGCCGGTCTTGGCGTCGTAGGTTCCGTAGACGAGGCCCATGAACTCGCTCATCACGTTCATGTGGTACCAGGGCGGCCGAAAGGTGTTCTCGGCCACGAGCCAGCGATCGGAGAAGATCACGAAATCGATGTTGGCGGTGCCGGGCGTCTCGGAGGGCGAGGTCAGGACGGTGAAGATGGACGGATCGGCGTGGTCGAACAGCACCGGCCCGACGGGCGAATACTTGCGGAGGTCGTATTTATAGGGCGCGTAATTGCCGTGCCAGGCGACCACGTCCAGCGGCGAGTGGTCGAGGTCGCAGGCCCAGAGCTGCCCGCCCCATTTGACGAACATCCGGGACGGCGCGTCGCGGTCCTCGTAGGCGGCGACAGGTGCCAGGAAATCGCGCGGATTCGCGAGGCAGTTCGCCCCGATCGGCCCGCGTTCCGGCAGCGTGAAGGCGCCGCCGTAATTCTCGCAGAGGTAGCCGCGGGCCGGGCCACCGCGCAGCTCGACCCTGATCTTCACCCCGCGCGGGATCACGGCGATCTCGCCCGGCTCGATGTCGACCATCCCGAACTCGGTCGCGAGCCGGATGGCGCCCTCCTGCGAGACGAAGAGCATCTCGGCATCGGCGTTGTAGAAATACTCGTCCCGCATGGAGCGGGTGACGAAGAAGAGGTGCGCGCCCATCCCGGCCTGCGATCCGGCATCGCCTGCGGTGGTCATCGTGCGCAGACCCTCCACGAAGGAGAGCGGCTCGGACGGGATCGGGATCGGGTCCCACCGCAAGGGCGCGATCGGCACGTCGACCTCGTGCGCGGGCGCCGTGCGCCAGAAGCCGGCATCCACCTTCGTGAAGGCGCCCCAATGGGCGACGGTCGGGCGGATGCGGTAGAGCCACGAGCGCTCGTTGGTCGTGCGCGGCGCCGTGAAGGGGGAGCCCGAGAGCTGCTCGGCATAGAGCCCGTAGGGGCATCGCTGCGGCGAGTTGCGGCCGACCGGCAGGGCTCCCGGCAGCGCCTCCGTCTCGAAGCCGTTGCCGAAACCCGACATGTAGCCGGGGGTGAGGCCGGTCCCGGAGGCCAGTGCCGCGAAAGCGGATGGGTTCTGGACGTTCACGCGTTGCCCTTTCCTGACCCGGCAGCTAGTTTCGTTTGTAACTATCTCCCGCCTCGACCGTCAATGGGGGCCGATGTCGATCGAGAACGAGCGCCCACCCGAATCCCCGCTCACGCTCGCGACCTTCCTGCCCTACCGGCTGAGCGTGATGTCGGCCGTCGTCAGCGAGGGGCTCGCCCGGCTCTACAACGAGCGGTTCGGCATCGCGATCCCGGAATGGCGGGTGTTGGCCACCGTGGGCGAGTTCCGGTCGGTCACCGCGAAGGCGGTCGGCCTGCACGCCCATATGGGCAAGGTGAAGGTGAGCCGCGCGGCCGCCTCGCTGGAGACCCGCGGTCTGATCCGCCGCGTGCCCAACGCCGCCGACGGGCGCGAGGCGTTCCTGGCGCTCACGCCGGACGGGGAGGCCATGTACGGCGAGATCGCGCCGCTCGCCCTCTCCTATGCCGGGCGGCTGACGGAGACCCTGAGCGCCGCGGACCGGGCCGCGCTCGACCGGCTGATCGACCTGCTCCTGCGCCGGGCGGGCGAGATGAACGCGCCGGGACCGCCCGGCGAGGCCTCCCCGGCCGGCGCTTGACGCGCTGCCCGGCAACGGCAAGGTGGCGGCATGAACCGGCGTACCGTCGGGCGGATCGCCAGCGCGGCCGCCGTCCTTACCATGGGTGGCGTCGGCTACTCGGCGATCGCTCGCAGCCGGAACCGCTATTACGACGGCCCGGCCAGCGACCATTACGACGGCGTGCGCTTCTTCAGGCCGGGCGAGACGGTGGATCGCGGCATCGCGGATCTCGCCCGCTGGCAGGTGGCAGGCGGGCGCGAAGCCTGGCCGGACAGCTACCCGAGCCCTTTCTCCGACCACCCGCCGCACCGCGTGGACGGTCTCCGCGTGACGCTGGTCGGGCACGCGACGCTGCTGATCCAGGTCGCGGGCCGCAACATCCTGACGGACCCGGTCTGGTCCGAGCGGGCGAGCCCCGTCTCCTTCGCCGGGCCGAAGCGCGCCAACCCGCCCGGGATCGCCTTCGGCGACCTTCCGCCGATCGACGCGGTGCTGATCACCCACAACCATTACGACCATCTGGACGTGGCCGCGGTGTCGCGCCTCAGTGACGCGTTCGGGCCCCGGGTCGTGGCGCCGCTCGGCAACGACGCCATCATCCGGGCGCATGACGACGCGGTCGCGGTCGAGGCGCTGGATTGGGGCCAGTCGGTCGGGCTGGGCGGCGGGATCGCGGTACATCTCGAGCCCGCGAACCACTGGTCCGCGCGCGGCATCAACGACCGCCGCATGGCGCTCTGGGGCGCCTACGTGCTGACGACGCCCGCCGGCACGCTCTACATGGCGGGCGACACGGGCTACGGCCGGGGCGACACCTTCCGGTCGATCCGCGACCGGTTCGGGCCGCCGAAGCTCGCGGCCCTCCCCATCGGCGCCTACGAGCCGCGCTGGTTCATGAAGGTCCAGCACATGAACCCGGCCGAGGCCGTGCAGGCCTTCCGCGACCTCGACGCCGAGGCCGCGATCGGCATCCATTGGGGCACGTTCCAGCTCACCAACGAGAAGGTGGACCAGCCGGAGGTCGACCTCTCCGCCGCCTTGCTGGACGCCGGCATCGAGCCGGCCCGGTTCAGGGCGCTGCGGCCGGGCGAGGTGTGGACACTCTCCCCCTAGCCCTTACCGCGCGAACTGCTTCGAATCCGGATGATCCCATCCGTTGTCACGCCCCCATTGCGCCTGCCGCTGCGTCACGTCCATACTTCTCTTGGTGGGATTGTGCCCGACCAGCATCTCGGCGACCTTGCCGAGAAACTCCTTGCCCCAATAGCCCATGATGTCCGCGTAGATCGTGAACGGGGGCGGAGCATACGACCACATGCTCGCCGCAGCCTCGAACATGACGCCGAACGCTTCACCGGCCGCCTTCGGGTCGACCTGCCTCCCGCCGCTCCTGGCCATCTGGTCGATTTGCGACAGGGCGGCCCGGATCTCGGCCAGCTGCGACATGTAGGCGATCGCCTTGTCGCCCTTCTCCTTGTACTCGTTCAGCTCTTTTCGGGCCTGCCCGACGGTCCTGCCCAGGCGGCCCGTCTCCATGATCTTGGTCCAGAACGCCTCTCTCGAATAGGATTCGCACTTGGAGGAGATTTCCTCGAGCACCTGCCTCACATCGGAGGGCTTGGCGTCGAACGGTAAAGGCGACCATTTCTGGCGCATGACAAGTCCTCCCGGCTAAAGGCTAGGTTCGTCGTCAGGCACTCTACCAGCTGATCCTTCGTCGTCACCTAGCCGAATAGGTAGATACTCACCTCGGCTGGACGAAGATGTTGATGCCGAGGTTCGGGTCCGCCGGGTCGGAGATGTCGTCCAGGTATTCTTCGATGAACGCGTCCTTGGCGGCCACGTCCTTGGCGTCGAGATAGGCCGTGATGGTCTCGTAGGTGGAATCGATGTCGTCGTAGGGCCCGCGATGCACGAACCGGTAGGCGCGGCCGGACGGCGTCGTGCCGAAGCGCAGGTCCGGGCCGAGCGCCGGGGCGGGATTTGGAATCTGGCCGACCGGCACCATGGCGTCGAAGCGGAAAAGGTCGTCCGTCGTTTCCGTGAACACCGCGACCGGCCTTCCGGCCGGCGCGATCCCGTCCCGGGCGAGTTCGGCATCTAGGCGCGCGAAGGCCGCCCGCAGGTTGGTCAGGCCCTCCTCCCAGCTGCTGGTGCCGGACACCATCAGGACGGGCTTCGCCGGCAGCACCACCTCGTCGGCGTTGGACGCGTCGCCCGGTTCCGGGATGAGGCGGTGGCGGTGGCCGCGAACTCCCGCGCGTTCTACCCGTTCCTCCAACTCGAGCTGGGCGGGAAGACCATCGGCCGCGCCCCGAAGGGCCTCCGCCGGGACGCGACCGAGGCCGAGGTCGACGCCTACCTGACGAACAAGGCG